>CALEFQ010000086.1 GCA_937877125.1 uncultured bacterium
AGAGTGAAAAGTACCGATGGTCGGCAGGCCCAACGATTTTCCGCCTAGTAATTTCATGACTCGCTCTTTCATTTCACCCGCCGCCTTATTGGTAAAAGTGACCGCCAAAATATGGTACGGCGCCACTTTTTTCTCCCCGATCAAATAAGCGATGCGGTGAGTCAGCGCCCGGGTTTTGCCCGAACCGGCGCCGGCCAAAATCAAAACCGGGCCCTCAACCGTCGTGACAGCCGCGCGCTGCTGGCTATTCAGCTTTTGAAGAATTTCATCCATAAAAAATACTCAGTAACTAGAGTCAAAAAAATATCAATCCGCGCTTAGTAAGTTGTTTGGTTAATCTATTTCTTCGACTTTATTTCCCATATCAACGCCCTCGTTCGTATACCGGCCGCCTTTTTCCAGCAAAATTTTCGAATCCATCACTTCGCCGTCTTCTCCCACATACAATTCCGCCCCCTTAGAAACAGTAACCTGGCTATCCATCACCGTGCCGCAGTGCCATTTTTCGCCAGTCGGGATCCGGCCTTTGAATTCCATCAGAACATCCTTCATGACTTCTTTTAATTCTTTGACTCCCATTTCTTCAGGAGAGGGACCAATGGTTTCAGGCATTTTTTTATAAGTTTAATAATAAATAAATTAGGTACCGGCAAAGCCAGGCCGAAAAACGGACGTGCCGGACCGCACCCGCACGGACCAAGACCTTCGGAAGCGCCGGTCAAAATTTTACCACAATCACCGAAACATCATCGGAATTAGGTCCGGCGGCGGTTAGCGTCAGATTTTCGGCCGCCTGTCCGGCCGAGACCGCAGAATCGCTCACCGCCTGGGCCATATCCCCGCGGGAAACCGCCCCTCGGTGCTCTAATCCATCGCTCGCCAGGATAATCGCGTCCCCAGGCACGGGCCTAACCGAATAAAAATCCACCCAATCGCGATTAAATTCAGCTTGATCGCCGCCGAGACAATGGGTCAACAGATCGGCAAAATTTTTCGACGCCACCTCGCCCTGCGCCCGCTTTTCTTCCCCGTAAGTCTGGTCAATGGTCAATTGTTGGACTTTGCCGGCTCTGACTAGATAGGCTCGGGAATCTCCAATATTGGCGATCAACCACCCGCGCCCCGTTTCCTGATCAATTTCCGCCAAGACAACCAGGGTGGAGCCGGGAAGTTTTTTCTCCATGATTCGAAGAGTAGAATCAGGGCGTAAGGACCGGACGGATTGATCTGCCAGCTCTACCGCGTTCCAAACATCTTGTTTTGACAAACCCTGCTCACCCTGGCCAAGTTTGTCCGCCAGCGCGGTGATCGCTTTTTCTGAAGCTTCTTTCGCTCGGCCGTGGCCGCCCATGCCGTCAGCAATGGCCGCCACAAAATATTCACTACCCGGACCGGAAATAAACAGCGAGTCCTCATTTTCCCGCCCCAGCCGCTCATGCAGACCGCCTCTTTCGGTCGCAAAACCGAAATCGACTGGCCGCACGTGTTCTTTCGACTCATTCCGGTTCTCGATCGATTCCGGTAATGGATTTTCAGGAGATGGCGACATAGATAATTATTAATTAAAGTATTGTAGCAAGATGAGAAAAAATATCCAATTGCCGTCGGCGCCCAAAAACCGGCCAAAGGACTAAACGGCACTAGCAGTAAAGTCCCAGAAAAACACGGGCGCCAGACGCGTGATACCCTATGTCATTTGGCTTGACACTTTTGGCCGCTATGATAAGCTCGTCGAGAGCATCGCCAAGAAGGTGCTTTTTTGTTTGCCTGGTCCAATTCTATAAGGCTTAAATAAGCCAAAATAACCGGGCAAGGGCCAGGATAAGGCTTTCCCGACGGCAGTTTTCCAGAGCCATAAATCGCTTATCTAAGCCCCCTCCTACCCCTTGACAAGATTCCGCAAATATGATAGAATGCCGGGTTATGACTTTTAATGAGCCCCGGCAGGTACAGCCAGACTGCGCTTTTAGCCAGATCCAGCTTACTAAAACCGAGGTTTTTTTCTTCCTTTGCCTCCGCTCACGAGCTACCCTCTTGATCAGAGGCGAAGGAAGACCCTGTTCATTCCGCTTAGCGGGATTAGCCGGGACCTTTGGAGAATTAAGATCCGCCTGATTCTCCCCTGCCAGAAAGCAGGCTTCACTCGCGGAACTTTATAAAAGGTCAGTTCATAATTAAACAAGGGTGAAACTTTATTCGAAAACATCTTCTCCTGATCATTTCTACCGTGAAGAAGTTTTCAAAAACACACCAAAACGTTCTCCAAAAATTCACGCATTTCTTCGGGTATAGCTGGCGCCACACCATGGCCCTCGTACTCGCGATCGTGATAACGGTCAGCTTCACTCATACGGCGTTAGCCGATGAGACCGTCAAGACCATCGACAGCGAAGTAACCGTCAAATCTAACGCGACTATCACACCGACCCCGACGGCCTTTGCCTCAGCGGTTAAGGTGACTAACGGGGCGGCGACTCCCGCCAATCAAGCGAACGGCGATCAAACCGCTTTGGCGGTTAAGCCGATGACCCGGACGATTGACAGCGCGGCGGAAGCAGCGGCTAACCAGCCGACCCCGACCCGCGCCACCCGGACCTCGCGCTTGATTGCGACGACGGCGCGATCGACCGGTAGCGTACGGAATAATTCTTTCGCCTCCGGTTATTGTACCGACTGGGCTGCCCGCCAAACTGGCTGGGTAGACTGGCGCGGTAACGCTAAAGCCTGGGGCAGTAACGCCGCGGCCAACGGACACAAGGTCGGCAAGGAATATGCCGCCGCCGGTTCCATTGTCCAGACGCGCGAGAGCTCCTATGGCCACGTTGCCTACGTCAAAGAAGTGAAGGGCAACAAAATCACCATTAGCGAAATGAACTATAAGGGGCGCGGTGTCGTCAGCGAACGAACGCTGGACATCAACGACCCTAAAATCGTGACTTTCATTCAAAAATAACGATTAGCTAACGAATCCCTCGCGCCTCTCTAGCGCGGGGGTTTTCGTTTTGTTAAGGTTTTTGGTCTACAGTCTATTGTCTATGGACCATCAGTCAAGAAAGCTCGCGGGGAATCCTCATGATGGCACCATTGAATAGATCCATGAGACTATAGACCATAGACTATGAACTTTTCCCCTGTGGACAAAAAGCCCGCTTTTTAAGACTACTTTTGTCGCCAATCGGTCGCTATTGCGCTAGCGCTAGGTCAAAGCCAGCCAGTTATTGACAAAGGGCGCGCGCTTGTTACACTAAAAATCGCACTAATCAATCTTTCGGCGACGCCGAATCATCAAAGGTCTTTTCCCTTAAAACGACTAAACCTATTCGAAAGCTTCAGCTTGATCATGAATTAACAAAGCCCGCGGTGAAAAATTCACCCAACTTATCAGTTTTCTTCCGGGGCTTTTTTGCTAACCTTAGAAAAAACCCGAAAGTTCTGATTATCCCAGCCGTCTTGCTGGCACTCGGCATAAGCGTAGCGATTTTCAATGCCAATCAGGCCAGTGCCAATACCCTCAATACCGATGAAAGCAGCGCCTTATTCGGCTTTTTCGCCAGCCGGTCCGACGAGCTGGAAGTGGTCAAAGCCAGTGATCCCAAGAAACTGATCCACGAAGATGCTGCCAACCTGACGAGTGTCTCCAAGACCGCCGTTGACAACACGGCCCTGAATACCGAAAGCGTCGCCATGGCCAGCGTGGTTTATACAAATCCAGTCACCGAAGCTTCTGTCTTGCCTCCGGAAGTGGAAGCGGCGCCGACCGCCTACACCGTCGAACGGCCGGCCGCCATGTTTTCCTACACCGTCCAGCCCGGCGAAACACTTTCCAGTATTGCCCGGAAATTCGGCCTTAGTCCGCAAACCTTGCTGGCCGACGCCAACTGGGACGAGCTGGTAAAACCCGGACAAAAAATCAGCATTCCCAATTCCAATAGCCCGATTCACAAAGTCGCCCAAGGACAAAGCTTGTCCCAGATTGCCCAGCGTTACGGCGCCGCTAATCTTCAAAAAATCATTGAAGGTAATAATTTACCGGAGGACGGCACGGTCCAACCCGGCCAACTCTTAGTCGTCTACGGCGGACAGCTTGAAGCGAAACCGGCTGAACCCCAACCTGCTCCGGCTCAAACCCGCCGCATTGCTTCGGCCAGCCGTTCTACCAACAGCTATAGTCGAACCAGTTCCTCAACCAGCCGTAGCGTCAGCCGCGGCATTTCCACCGGAGGTAGTTATAACGGCTTCCCCGCCGGTTACTGCACCTACTATGTCGCCAAGAAGCGGGGCGATGTCACCTGGCGCGGCAATGCCGGAACCTGGCTAAATAACGCCAAAGCGCAAGGGCGCCCGACCGGCAGCACACCGAAAGCCGGTGCCATTGTCGTGACGGGTGAAAGCGGCTGGGGTCATGTCGGTTACGTCGAAAAAGTAAACAAAGACGGCAGTTATACTATATCCGAAATGAATTATGCTGGTTTCAACCGCACCAGTACCCGCACTCTTAATTCCGGCAGCGGCCAAGTTAAAGGTTTCATCTACTAAAGTCGGCGCGTATTATAAACAATCCTCTCTCGAGGATTGTTTTAATGGCTCGCCCTCCCCCGTTAAGAGAAAGTGTCCCTGTGGATAGTTGACGAAGCGTAGTTTATTTTTCAACAGTGCTAAAAAGCCTTTTACCTAAGCCAAAGATACCCGATTGAAAAATCAGGGCCAGATGGTACAATAACGTCAGCCTAAAAAAAATACCTTGTTTAAAATAGACGTCGATTCTTATCTTCGAGAAAAGGGATTAAGCGGCGCCACCCGCGTCAAAACCCCGCTAACGCCCCGCCGCACCACCCAGACCGCGCTGGGTCACTTAAAGCTGTTGATCGCCCTCTCCCGCCGAAGGCATCGCTAATTAGTGATGCCTTTACCGCCGCTAGGCGGTTTTTTTGTTGGCGGATATTGAGACAAACTAAACTTGTTGCCCCCGATACTGGAGCGCTTCGCCGACATGTTCTAGGGTAATTTTTTCAGCCCCACCGAGATCTGCAATTGTCCGCGCGACTTTCAAAATCCGAAAATAGTTGCGAGCCGAGAGATGCAGCTGACTAACCGCCTTCTGCAACAAAGTCAACGACGGACTGTCCAAAGCACAAAACTGCTTGATTTCCCGGGGGCCCATTTCCGAATTACTCTTCATTCTCGACTCGGCAAATCGATCCGCTTGAATGCGACGGGCGGCCAGCACCCGTTTTCGGATCACCGCCGAAGATTCCGCGCGATTAGACGATCCGGCCCCGTCCGTCAGCTCGGCCACTTTGACGCGCGGCACAACCAAATGTAAATCAATCCGATCCAGGAGCGGACCGGAAAGCCGTTTTTGATAATTGGCTATCTGCAGCGGCGTGCAGACGCATTCGCGCTCCGGATCGCCGGCAAAACCGCATTGGCAAGGATTTTGCGCCGCGACCAAGATAAATTGCGCCGGAAAACTCAATGTCCCCTGCGCCCTCGAAATGGTTATAACCTGGTCTTCCAGCGGTTGGCGCAAGGCTTCCAGGACAGTCCGGGGAAATTCCGGGAATTCATCCAAAAAGAGCACGCCCCGATGAGCCAAGCTAATCTCACCCGGGCGAGGCCAGGTGCCGCCGCCCACCAGGGCAACCCCCGAGGCCGTATGGTGCGGCGTGCGGAAAGGACGGGTGCTGATTAGAGGGGAATCCGTCCGGACCAACCCGGCAATACTATGGATTTTCGTCACCTCTAAGGACTCAGTCACATCCAATGGCGGTAAAATTGACGGTAGCGCCCGGGCCAGCATTGTTTTGCCCGATCCGGGAGGACCGCTCATGAGGATATTATGAGCCCCGGCCGCCGTTATTTCCAAGGCGCGCTTCGCTTGCTGCTGCCCCCGAATGTCGGCAAAATCAGCTCCGGCTAAGCATCCCGACTCATCGGAAATTTTGCTTTTCGGCCAAGGCTTGAGGGCCGTCTGGCCGTTTAAATGGCCTTGCAACTGCTTCAATGTTTTGACGCCATAAACGACGACCCCGTCTACCAGCGCCGCTTCCGCCGCATTAATTTCCGGGACAAATAAATATTTGAAGCCGCGATGTTTGGCCATCATGGCCATCGGTAAGACGCCGGCCGTCGCGTGAACGGAACCGTCCAGAGCCAACTCGCCGATAAAAATGCTCTTGGTCCATCGATCTAATTGAACCTCCCCGAACATCGCCAGCAGGCCGACCGCGATGGGCAAATCAAAACCCGGACCGGCTTTGCGCAAGTCAGCCGGAGCGAGATTGACCGTGATTTTTTTATAGGGACTGGGGCTGACGGTATTTCGGAAGGCCGCGATGACCCGATCCTTGGCCTCACTGACCGCCTTATCAGGCAATCCCACGATCACGAAGCCGGGGTGACAACGATAATCAATGTCGACTTCCACTTCAATCGGCTGGGCGTCTAGTCCGACCACCGCTGCCGAATAGAGTTTAATAGGCATAGATTTTTATTATGTAAAAAATAATAGGTAACAAGTGACAAATTAGTATCTTCAAGTTATTACCTGTTCTCTGTTACTTGATAAAAAAATCCCTCACCGGCGGGATTAAGCCGGGGAGGGTTGAACGATGATATTTTAATAGCTAATCATCGCGACGATAGCAGACACGAAAATCATTATCGCGCTGGGCTTTGCCGAAACGCCAGACGGCATAAAGCTCATGGGCTAAGTAAGAAACGCCAAAGGCCGCGATCGCCAAAATAATTTCCACCGGCAAACGCGACCACTCGCCCCAGATGAAATAAGGTAAAATCGCCACCACCGCCGCGATAATGAAACTATTAATAGTCACGACTAAACCCCGGAGGCTAGATCCCATCATATGGGGATTATAGCTGAAAGACGGGAGATCGTCCCGCGCCGGGAAATAAAGATGCTTTTTAATCCGCCCGTCATTTTCGGAAAAATAGTGTTTTATTTTCCCTAAACCGCGGAGGTATTCCACCGTCGTAATAGTGCGATGGATCAATTTCAGGAAAATCGACCAGCCGACGATAAACAAGGCCAAACAAGCAATTAAGGCCGTCCCGAAAAAAGCGGCACTCCCTTTGTCGATCTGGTAAAACAACGCCAACAAGCCGCCGGCGGCCGATACAATGGATAACCAAAACTGGACCCGCTTGTGCCCCACTTCCTTGGTGTAAAGCAACATCTCGGTCAGATGCTCGTATTCCGCCAGCATAAAATAATCCGAAGGCGTAAACTCAGAGTTTGAATCACTGAGATTATTACGATCGGGCGATAATTGTTTCGGTTCTACTCTTCGATCTTCCATAGCCAATATTTTACCATAGCTACGCTTTGTTTGAAACTTCTTTTTCCCCACGGCTTTTCCCTTCGGACCAGAAGATGATTCGCGCCAGCAAGATAATGACGCCAGCGACAATGGCCGCGTCGGCCAGATTAAACACCGGGAACCAATGGAAATCCAGATAGTCAATCACATAGCCAAAACGCAGACGATCAATGAGATTATTGCTGGCCGCCCCGCCCAGGACCAGCCCCAGAGCCAGCGGTGACCAGGGAAAATCAGAGCGCAAATACTTGAAATAAAGGAATAGTAACAGCGCCACGACCCCCGACAACAGTACCACCAGCCAGATACCGCCGATCGGTATGCCGAAAGCGATGCCGGCGTTGGGAAAAAGGTGGACCGTCAACCGACCGCCCCATAAAGAAAACTCTCCGACCACGGAGAGTTTATCTAGAAGCCAATATTTAATCAGCTGATCCGCGGCCAGAACGATGCTAAAAACGATTCCGAATACCGCCGCCGCTCTGTTCATAGTTATTCCGCCTTATTTTGTTCGCAATCCAAACAAATTCTGGCCGCCGGCAAGGCCTCGAGACGCTTCTGGGGAATATCTTTGGCGCAATTATCACAGTGCCCGTATTTACCGCCCTCAATTTTGGTCAGAGCCTCGTTGACGTCAGCTAGTTTTTTTTCCAGACTGTCTTCGAGAGCCAGATTATTTGAATAACTGGTAACTTCCTGGGCTTCCAAGTCATCTTCCCGGGCCTCGTTTTCCTTGGAAAGCGAGGGAGGATTCAAATCAAAATCCTCGACATCTTTGACATTATCATCTTTGGCGCCGCCGATATCCTGCAATTGGTCTTCCAGGAAAGCTTTTTCCGCCAACAGTTTCTTTTTTTGGGAAGCAATAAAATCTTGTGATAGCATATAGGTAGGCTCACTGGTAATTAATATTATCTTAGCATGTCCGCGCAAAAAAATAAAGCTAAATCTATAATTTCGCCGTTCACCGCCAGAGTCTACGCCTATTGCTCCCTGATTCCGCCTGGGACGGTTTCCACATATCGGGATTTGGCCCGGGCCATCGGGCACCCGCGTGCCTACCGCGCTGTCGGCCAAGCTTTACACGCCAACCCATTCGCTCCGAAGGTGCCGTGCCATCGAGTTATCAGCGCCGGCGGCCGGCTAGGCGGGTATGCCTTCGGAGCATCCGCCAAGGCTCGCCGCCTCCGGGAAGAAGGTGTCGTCGTGACCAAGAATCGAATCGATCTTGAAAAATTCCGGAAACACTGGACCAAGAACGAATTAGCAAATAGCGAAAAACAAGGGCAGACTGAAAAATTTTCCCACAAAAAAGGGGCGCTCGACGCGCCCCAAAAATAATTAATTTATGGACGCTGAGCACCCCAGACGTCTACTCTTCCGCATTACCACGCCCGGGTGAATAAGCATAGTAATGGACAATGAAAAGTCGACGGTTTTCTTCAAGTTACCGATAATATACTTGAAGAATCCTTACCGCTCTTCGGGAATGAGACTTTTTTTGGTCTCGATCCCTACAGTTTTACGAGAGCTACTCCCCACACTCAAGCGGCAATTTTTTGTGGCTTGAGTGTGGGGAGGTACAAGTTTTGTCTTTGTTTTAAAGCGGTGTATCGGCACCAAACCGAGTAGTAAGGAAATTAAGGCCAAAGCCAGAGCTTTGAGCTTGATTCCCCCACCATCGGGGCGCTATCGGATTTAAAAGAGCTTTTTTTGTCTATAAACATTATAGCAAAATTTTCACTCTTTATCAACCATCGGCCGATAAAAAAAGAAATGGCACTGTTTAGCCATTTCTAAGGGTTTACAAGCGTCTTTCATTAAAAATGTATTCAACTGTGGGTAACTAAGTTATTCACTTTTCCACAGGGTTTTCAACGCCGGCAATCCTATATTTCCTTTAACCAAGCCCCAGCCACATCGGCCGTTGCACTTAATTGACCGTACTGGACTTCGCATTCCGGCAAGCTGCGTAAAAAGGCCAGACCGAAATTTGATTTTTCGATTCGACTGTCCATCACTACTAAAACGCCGCGATCTGTTTTGGTACGGATCAAGCGCCCAAAGCCCTGACGAAACCGCAGGATAGCCTGGGGCACGGCATAATCAATAAAGCCATTAGCGTATTCTTGCTGGCGCGCTTTGAATACTGGCTCCGTCGGGACATCAAAAGGCAACTTGGCAATAACAAGACAGCTTAGCTTTTCTCCGGGTAAATCGACACCCTGCCAAAAAGTGGCTGTGCCTAGAAGCACGCCGCGCGGCGCTTGCTGGAATTGCTGGAGCAATTTACTCTTGCCGCCTGTCACCCCCTGGGCAAAAACCTCGATCCGCTCTTTTTTGAGCGCGTCAGCCACCGCTTCATATACCAACTTGATGCCGCTGTACGAAGTGAACAGGACTAATGTTCTCCCCCCAAGCTTAGTCGCCACTTGAACAACTACCTTGGACAACTGTGCTATATATTTGGGATGCTGCGGCGCGACCAAATCTTGGGGCAGATAGATAAGCGCCTGCCGTTTGTAATCAAACACGCTGGCCACTCGCTTAAACTCAAAATCGGTCAAACCCAAGCGATCCTTGAAATAATCAAAACTAGCCATCAGTGTTCCGGATTCATCTGTTTGCGCAGTCGTAAGCGTCCCCGAGGTTAAGACGATCGTCTGTTTATCCTGATACAATTCCCGGGACAACAATTCACTCACCCGCCGCGGCGCCGTCCGGGCCACAAAATCCACGTCGCGCCAAATCGTGATCCAGTAGACTTGTTCTTCGCGGGGATTAAGAAATATTTCGGTCGCCAAGCCGGCCAATATTTTTCCTTCCTGAATTAAAATCTTGGCTTCGCGTCGCCATTCTTCGCCGGGACGGCCGTGGCTGCTAGTTCCAGCCGACGACTCCGAGCTGGACGCGAATTTTTCTAAATTTCCGATGAATGATCCGAGCTTATGCTGCAACGTCTGAATGGACGCCGTCACCTGTCCCCACTCACGCTGATCACGTAATTCCGGCGTCAGGGAAACCTCATACTTCTGGTACTGCCGGTCTTGCTGATACCTCCGGACAAAAATTCCAACCAACCCCCAAAACAAAGCGATATCCTCATTTAACTGACGCGCTTCCTGTCGCAATTTTTGAATCCCGTCTTGCTGGGCCTGATTTTTTGAGCGGGGAAAACGGTCGAGCAAACCGCCTTTTTTCCGGGGCATCGTCAGCGCCTGTAACCACTGATCAAACATTTGCTGGGTTAGGCGCTGGCTATAAGCGTCGGTCGCCGCCCCCTCGAGCTCATGCGCTTCATCAACGATTAGGTGCTTAGTCGTCAATACCGGAGCCGCTTCAAACTTGGGCTCGCGGAGCAACAAGGCATGATTGGCAATAATTAAATCAGCTTGGGAAGCCCGCCGCCGCGCCTCGTTGACAAAACACCCATTGTAATGCGGGCAATCCTTTCCGACGCAGGTATGGTAATCAGAAACTAGCCGCTGTAGCGTTGGACGATCTTCACGAGTCAGGGCAATCTCACTGATCTCACCGGTTTTGGTTTTTTCGAGCCAAATCAGGAGCTTGACCACGGTCGTAAGCTCATCGTCAGACAGCGCCGCGCGCCGCTGGAACTGATCAACCAAGCGCCGGCAAATATACTGTTGCCTCCCTTTCAGAACCACGGAGCTAAAAGACCAGGGGAAAATCTTGCGGATCAACGGCAAATCTTTGTTTAATAATTGGCTTTGCAGGCTCAAGGTATAAGTCGAAATGACTACTTTTTCCTTTTTCGCCTTAGCGTACATGATAGCCGGCA
Organism: uncultured bacterium; assembly: GCA_937877125.1. GTDB lineage: Bacteria > Patescibacteriota > CALEFQ01 > CALEFQ01 > CALEFQ01 > CALEFQ01. The sequence goes on from CALEFQ010000086.1 coordinate 11,143, forward strand.
ACAAATAAGCCATGGATTTGCCGACACCGGGCGGCGCTTCCACTAACAACCACTGGTTTTTCAAAAAGGCTTCGGCAACATAACGCATCATTTCCACCTGGGCCGGGCGGTACTCATAACCCGGGACCGCCTTTTCGATCGGACCGTGCTCAGACAACAGGGTATCTAAGCTCCGGGCGGTAAAACTTATCTTTTTTTCTGCCCGCGGCGAGGACGGCCAGGACGACGAGAGAGATTTTTTCGCAACCGGCAACGGGCCGAGGCGGCTAACTTCCTGGAATACCGGAAAGAGGGGCCAGCTGGTTCGTTCCACCAGAGCTAAAATTCGGTTTAAGGTGGCCGGGGATAATTCCCTGAGCCGATCAACTAAATAAAGAAATAATTTCATCCCCGCCTGAGCATCATGCTCGGCGCGATGTTTCTCCTGGTGCTCCAGATTAAGCCGAGCGGTCAACGCTTCCAGGCTATAATAATGAGCTCCCTGGAAAACTATCGTGGCCAGTTTCCAGGTATCATAAACAGGATTATTCTTCAGGGGCAAGCCGAATCGGCGCAAAAAAGCCAGATCAAAACCGACATTATGCCCGACTACGGGAAAATCACCGATAAACGACTCCACCTCTTTCCGCACGGATTCAATCACCGGCGCTTCGGCCACGTCTTCATCGCTCAACCCGGTAATCGACCGCACTAAAGGCGGTATTTTTTTCTTCGGCTTGATTAAAGAATGCCACAAGTCAACTCGCTTGCCTTGGCGATATTTCACGGCCGCAATCTCAATAATCTCCCCGCGCTCTGGGGAGATGTCGGTGGTTTCAATATCAAGCGCCACTACTGTTTGTTTGAAATTTTGTTTCATGCTATTTAGCGGGCAAATACATATCAATCAACATCGCGCCCGCTTCGGTCTTTTTGACCGCCAAGCCCAGGCCGCGATAAGGCGACAGAATCTGGTTGAGAAAATCGGCGGATAACTGGTTTTCCGACTGGTCGGCGGCGGCCTGATCCGGATTCGTTCCTAGCCAGGAAGACACCGATTCGGCATTGAGGAAAAGTAATGAGACAATATCTCCGCCCTTAATTTTGCCGAGCAAATTATCAAAAACAGTCGATTCTTTCAGGGATCGGCGGTCACCTTTTACAGCATCAATCAAATCCGACAAGCCGGACTGGGAAGTCGCGAGAACAATTTTATTATCCAGCACGGCATAATTTAGATCCATCACCAATCCCTCTGTGAAGGAGGCATAGCGGCTAGGCACCTCGTTGGTCTTGGCCTCGCGAAATTCGCTGCTGCCTTTTATACCCAGGCGATTTAGCGCCAGAATCAAAGCGGGTTCGGCCGCCTCCATCTTGATGCGAGCGACGTCGGCATCCGACACCTCAATCACTAAGCCGAGTGACGATTTTTTTTCGGTGCGCGGCAGCCAGACGAAGGAATATTCTCCGGTCAGCCAATTAAGAGACTCTGCCCCCATGTTCAGATTTTCACCGGCCCAGTTTATGATTACCCGCGCTAAATCCTTACCTTCGAAATAAGCCAAGACATTATCAGGAACACTGCTTAACAGTTTCGGGCTGGCCGTCTCCCAATTAGCAACCAGACCGGAGCCTAAATATGCCTGCAAGCGGAGATCCGATCCTTCATTTTTTATCGCCACGCCCATCAATAAGTCTTTTGGTAAATTTAGTTGTTTTACCATCAAACGCTCGGTGGTCCCCAGCGAAGCCGTCGTGGCCTCCAGCGCCTCTTTCAGCGCCAGCGCCACCACGATCCGATTGTCTGGGCCGGCCAGATTCCGCTCGAGATCGCGGAATTCTTGCCTTTGCGCCAACGCCTTAGCATCGCCGTTCCCGACGTCAATGACCTCTTTGACATTTTTCAGGCTGGTGGACAAAACCAGATACCCTTTCACGTAACCGCCGGACATATTGAACAAGCCTTCCAGATTGTATATATCCACGCCCTTGTAATTTTCTTTGGCCAATTCGCCGCCGCGACTGCCCATTCGGGTCTTCAGTTTCTCCACAGTCTTGGTCGCCGCCTGCGGATCGCCGACTTCAGCTAAGATAACGAAAGGGTCAACCAGGTCAGCGCTAGCCTTAGCCAAGACCAACTCTTTTCCCAGCCAGGGGCGGATATCTTCCTCGTAAGAAAAATACGGGTTTTGGTTGGCGAAGCTTTTCCAAAATTGATCGGTCAAGTCACCGAAAGCCGGCACAGCGGCCGAGGCCGCTCCGTCTGCCTGGGACGTATCCAGCCGGACATACATCATCACGTCCGCCGGCAACAATTCAGCGGCTGATCCCACTTTTCCAAAAAAATAAAACCACATCGCGATCGCCACGCCCGCGATTACCCCGATTACAACTAAGGGGACTAACCATTTGGACCAGGCGGCAGTCATAGACCAGATGTGGTTTTAGAAAATAGGACTATTTTTTGATGAAGAAGCCGCGACGGGGCGGACGGCCGCCGTCCGAACGGCGATTTCGGTCGCCGCCGCCGAAACGAGGCGGCCGCGAACCAAATGAAGGACGGCTGCCAAAACCGGTGCCGCTGCCGGGCTTCGGTTTGGGCGCCGGACGGCCTAATTTCTCATCGGCCTGTTTCTTTGAGAGATTGGTCCGGCCCTGATCGTCTATTTCCGTCACAATAACATCGATTTCATCGCCTTCTTTGACAATGTCTTCGACTCGTCCCACCCGATAGGGCGCCAGCTCGGAAATATGGACCAAGCCTTCATGCCCCGGGAAAATTTCCACGAATGCGCCGAAATTCATTAACCGGGTCACTTTTCCGTGATAAATCTTGCCAACTTCCGCTTCGCGCGTGATATCTTCGACCCGGGCCACCGCTTTTTTCATGCCTTCGGGATCAACTGAAGAAATCATCACCAGCCCAGCGTCGTCAATATCAATCTTCACTCCGGTTTCTTCGATAATCTTATTGATCACCTTTCCGCCCGGACCGATCACTTCCCGAATTTTTTCAGGATTAATCTTGATAGTTCGAATGCGGGGCGCGTATTTCGACAACTCCGGCCGCGGCTGCGGGATCACCGCCTTGATTTTGTCCAGGATTTCCAGACGACCGGCGCGCGCCTGGCTGATGGCTTGCTCAAAGATTTCATGGGTAATGCCCTTGACCTTGATATCCATCTGCATGCAGGTCACGCCCTTGTCGGTGCCGGTAACCTTGAAATCCATATCACCCAGATGATCTTCTTCGCCTTGAATATCTGTCAGGACTTTGAATTTGCCCTGGCCATCAGTGACCAAACCCATAGCCACCCCAGCCACCGGCGCCGTAATCGGAACGCCAGCATCCATCAGCGCTAGAGTACTGGCGCAAGTGGACGCCATTGACGTCGACCCGTTAGCTTCCAAGACTTCCGAAACCAACCTGATGGTGTAAGGGAATTTTTCCTGCGGCGGTAAAACCGGAATCAGCGCCCGTTCAGCCATGGCTCCATGACCTAATTCGCGGCGCGACGGCCAGCGGGAAGGTCCGGTTTCGCCGGTCGCGAAAGCGGGCATATTATAGTGATGGATATAGCGCTTTTTGTATTCGTCTTCCATCCCGTCGATAATTTGTTCGTCGCCCGGAGAGCCTAAGGTGGCCACCGTCAAAACCTGGGTTTCGCCGCGGGTAAATAAGCCGGTGCCGTGAGTGCGGGGAGACACCCCCACCGCAATACTGATAGGACGGATCTCGCTTAATTTTCGGCCGCCGATCCGGCGTTCTTTTTCCAGGATATCAGCCCGCACGCGATCAGAAACCACGTCATGGAAAGCCCCTTTGATATCGGTCACCAGCTTCTGGTATTCGGCGGTCTTTTCTTCAAATGACTTCAGCTTGTTGGCGCCGAAATCGTCGTTGAAATCCTGGGTAAGCTGGGTCACCACTTCTTCTTCCAGCGCGTCGGTTCGAGCCATCCGATCTAGCTTGATATTAATATCAAGAATTTCATCCAGCTTATTGCCGACGGCGGCGACAACCTTGTCTTTCAGTGAGTCGCTGCCCGGCTCGGGCAAAACTAATTCCATCTTCGTCTTGCCGACAGCCTTGATAATTTCGTTCTGCAGAGACACGATCTGCTTGATCGCCTGATGGCCAAACGCCATCGCTTTTAGAACTTCCGCCTCGGGAACTTCTTTTGCCCCGGCCTCCACCATGACAATATTTTCTTGCGTCCCGGCCACAACCAGATCCAACGAGCTTTTATCGCGTTGTTCGACGGTCGGGTTGATAATCATCTGACCGTCTACCAGGCCAACTCGCACGGCGCCTAGCGGCGCTTCGAACGGAATATCTGAAATCAAAATCGACGTCGCCGCCGCAATCAGGGCCGGCACGTCGGGATCATTTTGTCCGTCATAGGACATAGTGGTGATAACCACCTGGATGTCATTGCGAATCCGCTGATCAAAAAGCGGCCGCAGCGGACGATCAATCAACCGAGCGGTTAATTGAGCCTCATCGGACGGCCGTCCTTCACGCTTAACAAAACGCGACCCCTTAATTTTCCCCGAGGCGTACATTTTTTCGTCGTACTCAACCATCAGCGGGAAAAAATCTTTTCCGACGCGGGGGTGCTTGCTGTAAACTACGGTGGCCAGAACCATCGTGTCGCCGTAACGAACCGTCACGGCCCCGTTGGACTGCTTGGCCAGTAAGCCGGTCTCAATCGTCAATTGGCGACCCGCTAACTCCATTTCGAATTTTTTTGCTTCCATGTTGCTTTCTCGACTTCTTGCCTACAGGCTAAAGACTATCCTTGACAAGCTCAGGATTGGACAGATGAGACAAAGATTTATCGCACCTGCCAATAATTACTCCTGTGCCAGCTTAGGGTGACAGTCTTGGTGTCTGCAGACAAGAAAATTAATTATTTAAGCGACTAATAAATTAGCTTCGCGGCGGACGGACATAACGGCGCCTGGGAGTTGCCTTGCCTGGATAGATCAGGAATTTATCCTTATATTTACCCATATCAATATAGTCATCAGCCGTCTCAATCAGTTTACGGGAAGTCCCCTCGCCAAAAGACATCGTTTCCACCAAATTCCCGTGATTCTGAAGATAAGTCAAGGCCGGAATATAATCGCCGTCGCCGCTGACTAGGACCAAAACGTCTAGATTGCTGGACATTTTGATCATATCCATGACAATCCCGACATCCCAATCGGCCTTTTTGCGGCCGCCGGCAAAAACTTGGAGCTCCTTTTCTTTGACTTCAAAACCAATTTTATCCAGGGCCTGAAAAAAGTTCTCTTCATCGGGGTTTTCGGCACGAACCACATAAGCAATCGCACGAATCAATTTCCGCCCGGCCACCGCCGCTTTCAAGAGATTTTCGAAATTTACCCGGGCACTGTAATGGCGCGCCGAATAATACAAGTTAGAGACATCAACAAATACTCCCACGCGCTGCTCTTTGTTCTTGATCATTTATTTTTATTTGAGCTTAAGATTACTTTTTCTTCTTTTTTAATATCTTAATACTCTTAATATCTTATTTTCTTAGCTTCAAGGTTTTCGTCAGTTTTTCATACCGCTTTTCGTCTTCTTTCTTGAGATAAGCCAAAAGCCGGCGGCGGTTATTAACCTTTTTCAGCAAACCGCGGCGAGAATGATGATCTTTTTTATGGGTATTGAGATGTTCTTGTAGTTCCTCAATTTCCTCGCTCAAAATAGCGATTTGGACTTCCGGCGACCCCGTATCCTTTTCGTGAACTTTATACTTCTTAATAATTTTCCCTTTAGTTTCAGGCTTTAACATGGTTTTTCCTACCGCGGATCCGTACCCACACTCAAGCCCCTCTCTTTTGGAGCTTAAGTTTGGGTACGCGATCAGCAGTTTTTAGTAATAAATCAATGATTGAACTGATAACTTGATTCTAGCAATTTGTCCTGATTTTGGCAAGCCTTGCGGCTATACTCAATGTGTCGTACAATATTAATAAGTTATTAAGAGAATCAAGATATTAAGAACGTTAAGAGTTTGGTGCTATAGACTCAAGCCGTAATAAAATTTATAAACTCTTAATTCTCTTAATATCTTAATATCTTTTCCCATGGATTTAACTGATTTATTAACGGATTTCTTAGAATACTGCGAAATCGAGCGCAATCGATCCCAAAAGACCGTGCAGAATTACGACCATTACTTGCGCCGTTTTTTGGCCTGGATGAAAGTAAAAGAGCCAAAAGAGATAACCCTGCCTCTGGTTAAGAAATACCGGCTGTTACTAAATCGCCATATTGATCCTACTACTAAAAAACCTCTCAAAAAAATCACCCAGGCTTACCACATCATCGCCCTGCGCTCATTCCTGAAATACCTGTCCAAACAGGATATCGAGACTCTGGCTCCGGAAAAAATAGAATTACCCAAGACCGACAGCCGCTCGATCAATTTTCTGGATGATGAAGAGCTGGAACGCCTACTGGCCGCTCCTTTCCAGCACCCTAAGTACAAGACAAGAAATAAGCCCGAGATTGATATCGCGACACTGCGCGACAAAGCCATCCTGGAACTGCTTTTTTCGGCCGGATTGCGCGTCAGCGAGCTAGCCAATCTTGATCGACGTAGCCTCAATCTAAATAAAGACGAATTCACCGTAACCGGCAAAGGAGACAAAACCCGGGTTGTTTTCCTCTCCCCCGCCGCCAAGGAAGCAATAAAAAAATACCTGGAACGACGCCATGATACTTTCGACGCTCTCTTTATTTCGCACGACAAAAAATCGATCGGCCGGACCAAGCAAGACGTCGTCGAAAACCAGCCCCGCCTGACTCCCCGCAGTATCCAGCGGATAATCAAGATGTATTCACAAATCGCCGGCATCAACAAGGACATCACCACGCATTCCTTGCGCCACACCTTTGCCACGGATTTATTGCTCAACGGAGCCGATATTCGCTCCGTCCAAGCAATGCTGGGACACGCTTCCATTACCACGACCCAGATATATACTCATATTACCAACAAGCAATTGAAGGAAACTTATCAAAAGTTTCACAGCCGCAAACGCAAAAATCAGTAACACCTTAATCATTCGCCGACGAGACAAATCACTATTTCTGATTTCACGAAGACAAAACCTCCCCGGGAAAAACTTGACCGTCTTGTTATCATAAGATATAGTGGGAAGCTTTCACGAAAGGAGGGTATAATGTTTAAAAGAATATTTGAGAAATGGGCCAGACGGTTCCGCCCCAAACCCTCGCCCCAAAATCCGAAAGGCCGACAAGAACTGTTGGAAGCCTTTTTGAAGGAATTTGGGCCAACAATCATCCCTGGGTCAAAAAAAACACTGAACCAGGCGGCGATCACCTGGGAGCAAAACCGCGCCGGAAAATGGCACCTGGTCGTCCCCTTTGTCTTGCCGCAACTGCGGCAGAAACTCCCTTTTTTGCATCTTCGCCGCCAGTACCGCCCCGGGAACGAACCGCCCTTAACGCCCCTGCCAAATCCACTTCGCCAGAAGACTCCGAAGTGCCCCCCGACCCCGCCCCGGATCCGCACTCCCCAACCCGATCCAGCCCCGGGAAAAATGATCCAGCAGGCGCCAATAAAGCCCCCCGACGAATCGCTGAAAAGGACCGTCGTGCGCTGGAATCGAATCAATGCTGCCGACAATGTGGCCTGTCCCTTTTGCGGCACCGTCAACGAACGAGTTCATGGCCCCGGCACGAAAAAGTGTTTTTCCTGCGGCAAGTATTTCGGCGCCGTCTAAAATCCCGATAAAAACTCAATTTTTATCGGGATTTCCCTTTGATTAAGAAAAAATTGCGCCGCCTTGGGATTTTGACTTTTGACTTAAAAGATGGTAACCTACACCTAGTTTTCGCGGTGTTTTGAAGAGCAAGCCCTGTAGTAAAACACAGGCCTTCCCGACGAAGCTCCGAGAAAAACAAGAAAGCCCAGAGCACCCGTAGCTCATTTGGATAGAGCGTCGGTCTTCGGAACCGAAGGTAGCAGGTTCGAATCCTGCCGGGTGTACCATCCCACACGCCCCGCTAAGCGGGGCGGTGGAAATCCAAAGTTAAAAATTTAAAAGACAAAAGAATTTCAAAATAAAACCAAAAACACGTTTTATATTCTGGTTTTTGAATTTCTTTTAAGCTTTTGATTTTGGATTTTAAATTTTCCACGTAGTGGTCATGGGCGCATAGCTCAGCTGGTAGAGCAGCCCCGCCGTTGGCGGGGAAGGTCACAGGTTATAAAATAAGGAGGACATCATGTATCTAGTGTATATTTTAAGAAGTCAGAAAACTGATAAACGTTATATCGGTTATACTAACAATATCAATCGTCGCTTGTTAGAGCATAATAGTGCCACCAAAGGCTTTTCACTTCGGCACAAACCTTTCTTCCTCATTTTCCAAAAAGCATTTGAGTGTAAACACGACGCTATCGCTTTCGAAAGATATCTAAAACGACTAAAAGGCGGTGAACAATTTAAGAAAATTACGGGCGCATAGCTCAGCTGGTAGAGCAGATCCCTCTTAAGGATAAGGTCGCAGGTTCGATTCCTGCTGCGCCCACCACCCCCCTGCGGGACCACGGATGGCCTTGGGTTATATTTCCAGACAACTAGCTAATGGTAATATAGACACATTACGTTATAATTAATCGAACTATATGAGAGAAGGTTTTTATGACTCTAACCCAGAAATAACGAGTATAAATTCAGAAGACTCAAAGACAAAGCCGGAAACCCTGGAGGTATCAGCTGATTCAATGCCAGCTGATATCAAAGAAATAACGCAAAAGATTATCCATGAGAGTTTTGTAACTACCGTACTTGCCAGATCTGAGAAAGAGCTAGAAGCAAGCTTAAAGGAACTGAAGCTAACGGATGTCGAAATTGATCATAGACTAGCTGATTTTAGATCACGAGTAGGTGCTAAGGTTGAGGCGGCTCAGAAAAATGAATTCGAAGTAATTAGTGATGGTGAAAAAATTGCCGATGCAGCCTTTAAGGTCTTGTCAACAGCTGGTAGTATTATGAAAAAGGGGGGTTTTTGGAAAAAATTTGCAAAGTATATAAGACCAGATAAAATAAATGCATTCGATGATGTAAGAGAGATCTATGAGCGTGTCAACGACGAAGAAATCAGGAAATCTGCATACTGGTCCGGTCATTTGGATGATATGGGGAACGATCTCGTCCAAAGCTCTTATCTTACTGCCGCGTTGGGTTTGGCGATAGGTGTCGGTTGCGCCGCTCTTACCAAAGACTTTGGCGGTTCATCAATAGTTACATTAGGTATAGGAATGATGGCAGCTGCTGAAGTGGTTACCGGGTCTATAATGAAAATAATTGGGCAGGGTAGAAAGAAAACATTATTGAGGGGTGTGCGTAACTATCCGAGAATGTACGATTCCCCGGATTTTGGAAAATTCAAATTACCAGGAATAACTTTTCAATTTTATGCGTTCGGAAAATCAAGGTATGATAATCGATAAAATACTAAGAGAGCTCGGTTTTTCAGAATTAGAAGGCTCTGAAAATCTTGGTAGAATGTTGAGCGGATTGGAAGAACAAGAATTAGCACAGCTCAACAAACTGTTAACTGATTTGCCGGATATTTCAGAGAGACGCAAAAAGATTTTTGCTTTTGCAGAATCGACTCTTCTGATGCGCCCGGTGACCTTAGAGAAGAATAAAATTGCCTCTGAACTGGATAAGGAATTGGCTGTTGAAGAGAAGAAGTTAATTGCAGAAATCAAAGCGAGTAAATCGCATGTTATCACCTAAGTTTTTTCTGGATTCCCTACTCTTGACAGAATTTTCTGCTTTTTAGCAAAATACGAGCGAAGGAGTTGAAACCAGAAATAAATGCACATATTCATCGCCAACATGCCAAGCGCGCAGAACAAAAGATTTCCACGCACAAATCTGCTTGAACATTCTTTTCAGCTCTGTTTTAATGTAATTATTGCATAGTTCCTCACCTCAATACCTCGGTGTCCATACCAGATGGTATTGGCAATAGTACGTGCAATGGCTCAGGTTGTATCATCGTCCGTTTGCCAAATAAAATCACCTCCCTACGTCATCGTGAGGTGGTTTTATTTAACACGAGCTGCGCTTAAAACGCACTCACCAGCTAATGCTGGTGGTTTTTTTATGCAATAAAAAGGACGCCACGCTTTCGTGGCGTCTTTTTATTGATTTCGTTCAGGTAAATCTTGGGT
>CALEFQ010000087.1 GCA_937877125.1 uncultured bacterium
CGCAATACGATTTCTGGCGAGCGCTTATCGGTAGCGGGGTGGTTGGCGGGTTTTTCCTGATTTTGGTATTATTATCTAGGGAGACTTGGATGGGCTGGGGCGATGTCAAGCTGGGCTTCTGGCTTGGGCTCGCGCTCGGCTGGCCGCTATGCTTGCCGCTGTTGCTCATCGCCTTTGTCGGCGGCTCGGTCGTGGTTCTGTTGCTGATGTGGCTGAAGCTCAAGGGCTGGAAAGATGCGGTACCGTTTGGCACGATGCTCACTGCGGCGGCGGTGGCAACACTATTGGTGGGGCAAAAATTAATTGATTGGTACTTGGGACTATTGGGATAAGTCAAAAGTCAAAAATCAAAAGTCAAAAGTTTCTTGTTACTACTTTTGACCTTTGACCTTTGACTTTGGACTTATGTCAAAAGTTTCTTATCAACGCGGTTTCACCCTGGTTGAGTTGCTGGTCACCATTGCCATCATCTCGTTGCTTTTGGGTATGGTCGTGGTCAATTTCCGGACCAGCGAACAGAGTTCGGCAGTTAATCTCGGCACGGAGCACCTGGCCGGAGCGTTGCGCGAAATCCAAAATTACTCCCTGGCGCAAAAAAGAATCGTCGTGGACGCCTCTGTTCCTGACGGGGTTATCCCTCCGGGCGGTTATGGGCTGGAAATTTCGGTGAAGCAAAACAGCTACCTGCTCTATGCCGATTTAGACAACGTGCCTGGTTTCAAGAAGGGGATTGACTACCTGATCCGCACGGAAAATTTGCCGACCGACGCGGTCCTGGAAAATATTTTTTCCGATGACGCCAAGCCTACCCGGGCTGACATCGTTTTCACGGCGCCGAACGGGGCGATGGACATTTATCTAACACCGAGCGTGTTGCCGCCCGGGCAATCCGCGACCAGCGCTGATTTGCAGGTTTGCCTTAAAAATAGCGATTGTGGTTTCCAGCGCATGATCAACCTGGAACGAGATGGCAGTCTGATTAATATCGAATAATATGTCCGGCCAGAAATTTTCTCGCGGCCAATCATTGATTGAGACCCTCGTCGCCATTACCGTCATGGTAATCGGGGTTTTTGGCGCGGTTTATTTGGGGGTTTTCACCATCCGCGCGGCCCAGACTAGCCAGCTGGACGTGGTGGCGGAAAATCTGGCTCGCGAAGGGATTGAGTCGGTGCGTTGGATTCGTGATTTCAACTGGCGCCAAGCGATTGATTGGGATACGGGACTGGCGGACGGCCAGTGTTACCGGTTAGAAATAGGCAATGACGGGGCACCGGAGAACGGCTATCCTACTTTGACTAAAATTGACTGCCCCGGGACTTCTGGCTCTCCTGATTATCGGCTGTGCTTGGATACCAATCTAGGGCAATATTTCCATGACGCTTTGGGTGGTGACTGCACCAAAATCGGCAAATCCGTTGAGCCGTCGGCTTTTTTGCGAAGTATCACTGTCGAGCGGATTGATGATTATCTCCAGGTGACTTGTCTGGTTACCCGCGACGGCGGTCTAGGATCAGTTGACTACTCGGTCGTGGAAAATTTGTATAATTGGAAGCAATGAGAAGAAGTCTTTGGTCTTTTGTCTTTAGTCTTTAGCTAACGGTCCCAAATGGCGCCAAAGACTAACGACTAAAGACTAAAGACCCCTATATAGATCAAGGCTAATTTCCGATGATCACCAAATCCAATCAATCCGGTTTCACTCTCATCGAAGCCCTCGTCTCCGTGGCGATTTTTGCCGTGGTGGTGGCGATGGCGTCAGTTTTGTATTTATCGGTAACCAATGCCCAGCGCAAAACAGTAAACCAGGAAAAGATCATGAGGGAAGTGCGTCAGGTGATGGAGACAATGTCGCGCGAAATTCGATTGGCCGGCGTGGATAATCAGCTTTACCTGGACGGGGAATGTTCGTTGCCGGCGCAATTGTGCCTGGCCGGCGGTCAGGGCTATTGGTTTGACGAGGAGAACCAGCGAATCATGAGCGGGTTTCCCGGCTTTCCCATAACCTCGGACGAGATTCAGGTGGAAAATTTGTCTTTCTATGTCAATCCGGCGCCGGACGGGGTCATGGTCGTGCCGACGCCGCCGACGCGCGTGACGATTCTTTTGACGGTCAGCCGGCAGGGGAATTACGGCACGAGCGACCAGATGCAGGTCCAGACGACCGTCAGCTTAAGAGAATATAGTTACTGATATGAATCATTTGTCCCAAAACCGGCGACAGCGCGGCATCACCCTAGTGATGGCGCTTTTACTGACTTCGGCCGTGATCGCTTCGTCCTTGATTGTCGCTTCTATTTTGGTCCGAGAACTGCGCTTGACCGACAATATGCGCCAGTCGCTGGTCGCTTATTACGGCGCGGAATCAGGCCTGGAATCGGCCTTGTACGAGTATTACCAGGATGGCGGTAATATCAGCACGGTAGCTGGGACTGCCGGCGCGGTGGCCGACTGGTCAATTTCCTCCGGCGGCAACACTAGTGAAACTCTGGAAACCACCTTGGCCCGCGAAACGAGCCAGGAGATTCCGTTGTATGAGGTGGTTGATCCGTTTACACCTTTTGACGTCCAAACGATTACGATTTCCTGGGCTTCGCGCGCGGATGTTCCCGAAAATATCGAGTATACTTTTTTGACTAAGCCGGCCTCGGGGCTTACTCCCGGTCCCCGCGGCCTGAAAGTGGACAAGGGGATTGAATCGGCGGCCGGCGTGTCCCGGGTGGTGATTGATTTGCCGACGGTATTAGGCTCACTAAGTCCGGCGGATCTCCGAATTTTTCGGTTCAAGCATATTGGCTTAAGCGGGGCGGACGAGGTTGCTTTCTCCGTCACGATGACGGATTCGGCCGGCGATCCGGTTGCTTTCAACCAGGAGACGGCGCTGAAGGTCACCGGCACCACGACCGGCAGTAACGCGGTCAGCCGCGCCTTGACGGTAGGAATTGATCCCAAGCCGTCCGCCTATGACGTCTTTGATTATGTGATTTTCAGCGATTCTTATGTCAGCCGTGATTTTACTGCCGCGCCGACGGCGACGGCCACGCCCAAACCTTCGATTACGCTCATTCCGATTAGCGGGACGATTGTCCGGCCATCCGTAATCCGTCCTTCGGCGGTGGGGCCGACGGCAACGCCGCGGCCAGTGATTACGGTCCGACCTTGATCATAAAAAACAGCCCGCTACAACGGGGCTGTTTTTATTTGGTTTGATTTAAATTACCGATTTTCGGAATCTTTATTTTTCTGTTTCGGCTGTCTTTAGGGAAAAGTAGTGGTTGCGAAAAGTGTTCGGGTAGACATCAACTCTCACGTAATGGTAATCCGGATCCAGGCCGAATTGGGGGCTGGAGCCGCCGCCGCCTGTTACGGTGACCGGCACGCCGTTGATTTCGTAGTTGAGGTAGCCGTGAAAATGCCCCGTGTAGATCTGGTTGACCTGGTGATGCTGTAAAAGTTCGCGAAACTTCTGGTTGCTCGCCTGGGCCTCCAGACTAATTTCGGAAGTGTCAGTCAGCGGGACATCGATCGGGATATGCATGACCAAAAACTTCAAATCCTTATCGGTTTGCTCCAGGTCATTTTCCAGCCAGTCCAGCTCGGCCGCGCTAAAGCTGTTTTTGTCGTCCGTGCTTTCAAAAATGGTGAAATGGCTGTTGTCCCAGTCAAAAGATTGCTTGGTGGCGCCGAAGGTTTGAGTGAAAGCGGCGTCCGTTCGCTGGCCGGTTTTATCAATCACGTAATCATTGTCGCCAATGGCGACATGGTAAGGCTTGTCCAGGTGCTGATCCAAGTATTTTTTGGCCGCTTGTAAATCGCCGAGGCTTTTCCCGTCGGTAATGTCGCCGGTGCTGATCAAGAAAGCGATGTTGTCACGGTTGGCGTCGGCGACGATTTTTTCGAAATAGGGATTGATGGTGCCGTTATCGCCGAAAACAATAAAGGAAAAAAGCGGCGAACCGGACGGGGTGGGGGAAGCTGTCAGCTCCGGTAATTTAAGAACATTCTCGGTCTGGGTGCAAGCGCCGAAACCAAGCATGGTTATGAGCAAAAGAGTGATCAGGAGAAGCTTTGATTTCATGAGAAAAGATGATATAATTAAGTCAAAAGTCAAAAAACAAAAGTTGCTTGTTAAAGGTACTTTTTACTTTTGACCTTTGACTTTTGGCTTCTTTATTCTACATTATTCTCCTGTTTTTTCAACTATGTCGAAGCTGACGAAAACTGAAGCCGCGGAGCGAATCGCGAAGCTCCGGCGTGAAGTGGAACACCACCGTTATCTTTATCATGTTTTAGACCGGCAGGAGATTTCCGACGCGGCCAATGATTCCCTGAAAAATGAATTGAAGCAATTAGAAGCGCAGTTTCCGGAATTGCGCACGCCGGATTCGCCGAGCCAGCGCGTGGCCGGAGAAGTCCGGCAAGGTTTTAAGAAGGTCCGGCATACCCAGCCGGTACTCTCCCTGGAGGATACTTTTTCTTTAGACGAAATTCGGGATTGGGAAAAACGGGTGCGTAAGCTGGTCGGCGGGCGAGCGTATGATTATTTCGTCGAAGTCAAGCTGGATGGGCTATCAATAATTTTACGTTATGAAAAAGGGGCGCTAGTGCGCGGATTGACCCGTGGCGACGGTCGTTTCGGGGAAGAGGTTACCCCGAATATCAAGACGATTGAAAGTATTCCGCTGAAATTAGAAATCCATAAAAATAAATATAATATTTCGCCCAAAATTTTGGAACGGTGCTTGAACGGAGTACTCGAGGTGCGTGGCGAAGTGCTGATGACCAGAAAACAGCTAGCGGCGCTTAATCTTCTGCAAAAGAAAAAGGGGCTTCCGGAATTTGCTAATCCGCGCAATGTGGCCGCCGGCAGCGTGCGGCAGCTGGATCCGAAAATTACCGCCGCCCGCAAGCTCTGGGGCATCGTTTACCAGATCATGAATGACGTGGGTCAGACTTCGCACGAACAAACCCACCAAATTTTAGAAACGCTTGGTTTCCGCGTGAATAATTGGTCGCAAAGGTGCGGTAATATTCAAGCGGTCGGAAAATTTTTAGAGACCTGGGAGACCAAACGCCAGTCTTTGCCGATTGATACTGACGGCATGGTGGTCATTGTCAATCCGGTGGAATTAGCCGCCCGGATGGGCTATGTCGGCAAGGCCGAGCGCTGGATGGTCGCCTATAAGTTCAAAGCCGAGGAGGCGGAGACGGTCGTGGACGATATTATCGTACAGGTCGGGAGGACCGGAACGTTGACGCCGGTGGCGGTCTTGCGTCCGGTGCGGGTGGCCGGCTCGATTATTTCTCGGGCAACTTTACATAACGCCGATCAGGTAAAAAAACTCGGGGTGCAGGTCGGCGACACCGTGATTATCCACAAAGCCGGGGACGTCATCCCGGAAGTGGTCAGCGTGCTGAAACGTTTGCGTCCGAAAAACGCGAAGCCCTTTGAGATGCCGAAAGAGTGTCCGGTGTGCGGTTCGGTGGTCAGCCGGGCTGCCGGGGAAGTGGCGTTTCGGTGCACTAACAAAAAATGTTTCGCCACCCAGCGCGAGCGGCTGATTCATTTTGTTTCCAAAAAAGGATTTGACATCGACGGCGTTGGACCGAAAATCATTGACCAACTGCTGGAAAATGATCTTATCCATGACGCCGCGGATTTTTTTGATCTCGCCGCCGGCGATCTCCAGCCCCTGGAGCGGTTTGCCGCCAAATCGGCTCAGAATATCGTGGACGCGGTGTCGGCGAGTCGTCGGATAACTTTGCCCCGCTTGTTATTTGCGCTCGGTATTCGCTATATCGGGGAGGAAAACGGGACTCTGCTGGCGAATTCGCTGGTCAAAAAACAGCCCAATTTAAGCACAGTCGCCGCGCTGATCAAAACACTTTCGGCTTTTGACCTGCCGGAGTTGACGGCCGTGGCCGGTGTGGGCGACAAGGTGGCGAAAAGCATTTATGATTTTGTGCGCGACCCGCAGGAGAAAAAGTTTCTCCAACACTTGGCCGAGAAAAAAATAATTATCGAGCCGTATCGGGCGGTCGGGGAGACAGGGCGATTACAGGGAAAAACTTTCGTCTTGACCGGCGAACTAAAGTCGATGACGCGTGATGAAGCCAAGGCGGAGATTAAAAAACGCGGCGGCCAGGTCAGTAGCGCTGTCAGCCGGGCGACGGATTATGTGGTGGTGGGGGAGACGCCGGGATCGAAATATGAAAAAGCCCGAAAACTTGGGATAAGGACCGTCAGCGAACATGTTTTTAAAAAAATATTAACTGATGGTGCAATTTGATTTTTTTGAATCGCTGGAAAACCTGACCGCCTCCCAGCGGGATAGGGTTTTTCGGATTTTTGAGAAATATCCTCGGTTGCGCTTTTCAGTCGCTCGGTTACTGCAAGAGAAGAAAGATTTCGGTAAACAGGGAATTTTCGGCTCCGCGGAAAAAATTACTTCCCAAGAAAGGCAGGTTATCGAAAATATTTTAATCGGGGGAGGTCAAAATGGTTGAATCGAAATTCGGCGCCACCTTCGAAATTGAGCAGACTGAGGCGGGCCTCGACAAAATTTCAGAAGCGGAAAAAAAACTTCGGTCGGAAGCAACTGGATGGGCTAGTTCTGAGCAAGTCAAAGATTTGCGCCCGGGCGGTAAGTATTCTAAAAAAGTCACCGCTTTGGCAACCATGTTTTTTTTATTTGGGCTCACGACGGGAATGGCGGCCGCCGGGGAGCGTCGACCGCGTGATGGTGAAACTAAAGTGGCGGCGTCCCTGGCGGAGACGTCGGAGAGTGAGCGGGGTGCAAATGACACGGAAAAGAAATTATCTCCCGAGACGAAACAAGCTTTAAAAGATATTTTGGCGTACGACGTCAATGATGTGGGTTTGATTTTGAGCCTGATTCCGCCAGAGGCGGATTATTTCAGAGGGGCCGAAAAAATCGCTTTCAATAAAGAGCACGTCTTTTCGGCGGAAGCTCCGATTCAATTGAAGCAAGATCAATTAAACTATTTGCAATTTTGCCTGGCTTATCCCGAAAATGAATGGTCGGCGCGGGGATTATCTCGGCCGCTTAATGAAACCACCCAAGATAAATACGGTAATTATTTAAGGCGGAACGGCGATTTTGTCACTGGTGAAAATGGTCAGAAAATGTACGGCGAAGTCATTAGAATCTATCCTAAATTCTTTGGCGCCCCTTCAAAAAATGGCCAAACAGAAATGTGGAGTTTCGATCTTAGCTCTTTCGGTCACCAGGAAATAAAAAACTTGGTTGAGCGCCAGGCGGTGCCGAGCCGAGGAGAGGTAGGGCCTTATCAGCTTTATACTCAGTCGCCGGAATTAGATTTTTCGCCAGAGCAGATGATTCGTTTGGAATCATTAGGCCAAGGACAAGCTGCGGCCGAAGAGTTTTTCGGCTTCGCACCCGGGGAAATAGTTAAGAATATTCTGGTGGTGAACGAGACGGGATCGAGAGGGCCAGTCGCCTCGACCAGAGAAAAAAATATTGTTTATTACCCTGAATCTTTCTTGCAAGAGGAGGGGTACGGCGATGAAACTTATGGCGCCCATGAGGCTATCCATAATGTGATTGCCTCGCTAAGCCTGATCGGTCCTGCTATGGCCAAAGAATATGAAGTTGCTTCGCTCCGTTCAGATTTGACGAATCAGGTAAATGAGGGAAATAGTTACCGCGGATTGATCCAAGAACGGGCGGGTCATGCTGGCGACAATGAAGACGAATTTATAACCAGTGTCATAAATTCACTGCGTAGCCCTGATTGGAAGGCTTGGGTGGCTCGCCAGGGATCGGAATGGCGGCAATGGTATAAGGAGGTATTACGCTCGCTACAGTCCGATTGCCGGCGCCAGGAAAAAATCAATGAATCGGCTCCGATTATGAAGTCTCTGACTGAAAAAATAAGTTTTCTGGAAGCGAAAGATTCGCCATAAGCAGATATCTCTCGCCGATAGACTGATAATAAATTTTATGCTAAAGTAATATTGATGAAGAATAAAATTTTGACAATTTCCGAAGTCGACCATGTCGCCAAGCTGGCGCGGATTGAGTTAAGTCCAAAAGATCGGGAGAAGTTCCGGCAGCAGATGGCGGCGATTTTGGAATATATTGACCAGATCAATGAGGTCGATACCGAAAAAGTTGACCCGACTTGGCAGGTAACCGGGCTGGAAAATATCCAGCGTCCGGACAAAGCGCAGGGGTTCATGGCCAACGAACTTTTGATTGACGCGGCTCCCGATAGCCAGGATCAGCAAGTGCGGGTGAAGGCGGTTTTTAGTAAGTAATAAGTCAAAAATCAAAAGTCAAAAGTTAAGTGCGATTCACTTTTGACTTTTGAATTTTAACTTTTGACTTTTATGCTTAAGGTTACCGTCAAAGATCTGGAGCGCGATGCCATCGCCATGACTTACATCAATCGCGCCAACGAGTATTTGAATGTGCTGGGTTTTACCAGCCATGGCTTGCGCCACGTCAAGCTGGCTTCGGATATCGCCCGCAATATTTTGCTCCGCCTGGGCTATTCGGCCGAGGAAGCGGAGTTGGCGGCGGTCGCCGCATTTTTACATGATATCGGTAACGTCTGCGGACGGGACCATCACGAGCAATCGGGGGCGTTGATGGCCAAAGATGTCCTGGACCGTCTCCGGGTGGAGCCGCAATATACTGTCGAGGCGATGCTGGCGATCGGCAACCATGAAGAGCGCACCGGCGATCCGGTCAGCCTGACCAGCGCCGCGGTTATTTTGGCCGACAAGACCGATGTTCATCGCAGCCGCGTGCAAACCAAAGATCCTCTGGATTTTGATATTCACGACAAAGTTAATTATGCCGTGACTAAATCTTTTTTGGATGTCGACAAGGGAAGGCGTTCCATCACCCTGCAGCTGACGGTTGATACCAAAGTCGCCGGCATTGTCGAATATTTTGAGATCTTTCTTGATCGAATGAAAATGGCCAAGAAGGCGGCCCGTTTCCTGAAGACTAGTTTTGAGCTGGAAATCAACGGGACTAAGCTGATGTAATTTTAGGGGTTTTGATTTTCATAAAAATGGCTCTCCACGAATTGACAATTTACGAGGCGCATCAGCAATTGCAATCTGGTCGACTTAAGTCGGTGGATTTGACGAAAGCGTGCCTGGATCGGATGAAGCAGGTTGACGGACAGGTCAAAGCTTTTTTGACAGTGACGGGCGAGTCCGCGCTAGAACAGGCGCAAATGATTGATGATTCGGTCGCGGCGGGAAAAAAAATCGGGTTGCTGGCCGGGATTCCGGTCGGAATCAAAGATTTGTTATGTACGGCCGGCGTCAAAACTACGGCCGCTTCCCATATTTTAGAAAACTATCTCCCGCCTTACGACGCGACCGTGGTCAAGCTCCTGAAAGAGGCTGGGGCGGTCCTAGTTGGCAAGACTAATTTAGACGCTTTTGCTCACGGTTCATCGACAGAGACTTCTGATTTTTTTACCACCCATAATCCCTGGGATTTAACGCGAATTCCCGGCGGTTCCTCCGGCGGCTCGGCCGCGGCGGTGGCGGCGGGGGAGGTCCCTTTCTCTATCGGGACCGAGACAGGCGGATCGATCCGCCAACCGGCCTCCTTGTGCGGGATTGTCGGCTGGAAACCGACTTACGGCCGAGTCAGCCGTTTCGGCGTTATTTCCATGGGCTCGTCGCTGGATTGCGTCGGCGCTTTTACCCGACGGGTAGAGGACGCGGCCGCGGTAGCCAGTGTCATTGCCGGTGTTGATCGCCAGGATTCGACGACGGCCAATATCCCGGTGCAGGATTATCCGGAAGAGCTTAAAAAAGGGTTGCTTGGCCTGCGGATCGGCGTCCCGGCGGAGTTATTCCCGAAGGGAATCAATCCGGAAGTGGAACGGTTGGTGCGCGAGGCGATCGAGGTTTTGGTAAAACACGGCGCCAAAATAATCCCGATCGGTTTGCCCGTGGCCAAATACGCTTCGGCTGTTTACGCCGTCATTTGCACTTCGGAAGTATCGTCCAATCTGGCGCGCTATGACGGCATTCGCTACGGGTATTCAGTTATCAACGACAAAAAGGTCAAAGACCAGCCCCGGGATCTATATGAGGTTTACGCCAAGTCTCGCGCGCACGGTTTTGGCGATGAGGCCAAGCGCCGGATCATGACCGGCACTTACGCGCTGTCGGCCGGATATTATGATGCGTATTATCTCAAGGCGGCCAAAGTGCGAACTCTGATTCGCCGCGATTGGCAAAATGCTTTTAAAGAAGTTGATTTAGTGGTCGGTCCTACCTCTCCTTCGGTGGCCCAGAAAATTGGGTCCGCGGGGGACAATCCCATTTTCGGCTACTTATCTGACGAGCTGATCAATCCCAGTTCGGTGGCGGGACTGCCCGGAATCTCGGTTCCCTGCGGTCAGGCGAGCGCCGAAGACGGGAAAACTCAGCTGCCGGTTGGTTTGCAAATCGTGGGCAATTATTTCTGCGAGGACCAGGTTTTCCGCGCCGCTTTCGCTTACCAATCGGCGACCAAGTGGCATGAACTGCAGCCGAAAATCTAGCGGCTAAAAATAATTTATGGCGTTGAGCTTGTTCGACATTATCGGGCCGGTGATGATCGGCCCGTCCAGCTCGCATACGGCAGGGGCCGCGCGCATTGGTTTTGAGGCTTACCGCAAGCTGAAGAACTTGCCCGAGAAAATTGAGATTACTCTTTACAATTCTTTCGCTGACACACAGGTCGGCCACGGGACGGTGCGGGCGATCTTGGCCGGCTGTATGGGAATTTCCTGGTATGACGTCCGGTTGAAAAAGGCCGAAGCGATTGCTCGGGAAAACAAAATAATCTTCAAGGTCAAGAACGAGCATTATGTAAAATACCACCCCAACACGGCTGCGGTGGTATTAAAATACAAAGATAACCAGGTGGCGCTGATCGGCGCGTCGCTCGGCGGCGGTCGGATCGCGGTTTATGATTCTGCCAGTAAGCTCTCCGCCGATTACAGCCGAGAGATCCGCAGTATCCGCAAAATCAACGAGCGCGATCCCTTTTTCTCTTTCAGCAGTTATATCAAAAAGAGCAACAATGATCCTGATGATTTGATTGATCTGATAATTCGGCGCGAGCGGCTGATGAATGAAAAAACCGTCGCCGCCACCAGCCGGGATATGTTCCAGGCCTGGTCCGTGATGAAGCAGGGGATCGAGGAAAATATCAAGAACAAGGAAAAGCTGTTCAAAGGTTTATGCGGCGGGGATGCTTTTAAGTTCAATGACAGCCGGGGCGGGCAGCTGCTTAGTCCGATCACCAAAGACGCCATGGCTTACGCGCTGGCGATCGGCGAGCGGAACGCCGGCATGGGCTGTATTGTCGCGGCGCCGACGGCGGGATCGGCCGGCATCGTCCCGGGCGTTTTATATTCGCTCTGGAAAAATCAGAAGCTTCCCGAAGAAAAAATAATTAAAGCTTTGTTTGTCGCCGGCGCCCTGGGACTCGTGATCGCCAATCGGGCGACGCTGGCCGGCAGTGAGGGCGGCTGTCAGGCGGAATGCGGGGCGGCCACGGCTATGGCCGCCGGCGCCGTGGCGTATTTGCACGGCGCTTCAATTGATTATATCGACAACGCGGCCAGTATCGCACTGAGTAACGCGCTGGGACTGGTCTGTGATCCGATTTCCGGAATGGTGGCCGTGCCATGTATCCATCGCAACGCGCTGTCGGCCAGCGTGGCGCTGTCGGCGGCCTCGATGGCTTTGGCCGGCATCGATTTCGTGGTGCGTTTTGACGAAGTCGTCGATACTTTGCGCAAAATCGGAGAAAAGATCCCCGTTCAGTTGAAAGAAACCAGCAGGGGCGGTTTGGCGGTGACAAAAACCGGTCTGCGCTATAATAAAATATTGCTTTCTCGGGAACACATATAGCTTTCGGAAAAAAGAAACACCCTGGCGGATTGCGCCGGGGTGTTTTATTGACTCATCACCTCGTCGGGACTTTTTCAGCTTTTACGGCCGGTTTGGTTGGCCGTATCGGCATTTGAAACTCGGCGAGTTGAGTCTCGTTTACCCAGATTTGGTAATAGCAGGTTGACGGACCCCAAAAAATTGGGATCGAAGTGTTGGGCGGGACATCAACCAACTCAATCTCTTGACCCCGACCGATGATCTTTAGCAGAACTTTTTCCTGCGAAAGATTGTTGATCATTCCGTTTTCCTCGCAGTATCCAATTGGCTTGATCTTCTCCGACAAAGGCCAATCTGGATTTTGGCAAGTGTTTCGGAGAGGCGGCGGCGGGGCGTTGAGGATTTGTAAAACCTTCACGGGGCCAAGTAAATCCAAGCAGTAGTAGTAGGCTTCGCTTTGCGAACGGAGTTTCCCGCCGGAATCGCAACCCCAGCAATCAATGGCTATCTGTGAATAGCTGGGTACGTCGGTGACCGACAAGATTTCGCTGGTAAATCGGCAAGCAAAGATGAGACGCACTTCGGCGGCGCTGGCATTCGCAATCTGGCCAGACTTGCCCCAGTGACCGGTAGTGGAAATCTCTTCTTGGGTAGCAATTTGCCGATTGTTGAAGAATTCAGCCAAGCAATTTAAAGCGATTGCCTGGCCGCAAAAAATAACAACAAAACAATACAGCTTTTTCATCTTCCTTTTCCCTCCAGTTTGGATAGATAAATTAAGTGCAATCAATAACTTTTGATATTATCACAAATCACGTGTTTTGTCAATTGGCTTCTAAATTCTCTAAAATTGTGCTACAATACAAGCATAATCAAAATTAAACAGATAAAAAACATGAAATTACGCTATTTATCGGGAATTTTTGTTTCCGTTATCGTTTTAGGTATCTTCTGCCTGTCAGCGCCGCTGACCCGGGCCGCCTACGGCGACGTCACGACTTTTGCTTCGGAGCCCTATTGGGGCGATGGCTATAACGCCACCGAAGCTTTTTTAGATTTCCCCGAGGGTTTATGTCGAGACAGCGATGGTAATTTCTACGTGGCCGATACTTATAACAACGTGATTCGGAAAATCAAAAGCGACGGCAAGATTATCACTTTGGCCGGCAGCGGTTCCTACGGGATGACCGATGCCAAGGGAGCGGCGGCGGAGTTCGCCATGCCGCGCGGCGTGGCCGTTGATTCCAACGGTTATGTTTATGTCGGCGATACGGAAAACAACCGGATCCGGAAAATCGCGCCCGACGGAACTACTTCCACTTTGATTGATTCCGGCATCAAAACGCCGGCCGGGCTTTCGGTCAGCGGTTCCAATCTGTATTTTACCGACAGTGGCAACGGCGCCGTAAAAGTGATCAAAACCAGCGGGGGGGCAGTCAGCACCGTGAAAAGCGGCTTCAACAATCCTCAGGCAGTGCACGTTTCCGGAGATTGGGCCTATATCTCCGATACGAATAATAACCGGGTCGTGAAAGTTCACCTGGGCAGTAAATCGCAGGAAACAATTGTCAGTTCGGGCTTGAGCCGGCCGAACGGTTTATGGAAAGACGGCAGTTATCTGTATATTTCCGACGATTTGCATGACGCGGTAAAAAAGGTCCATTTGGATACGGGCGAGCTGACGACTTTTTCCGA
Source organism: uncultured bacterium (assembly GCA_937877125.1). GTDB lineage: Bacteria > Patescibacteriota > CALEFQ01 > CALEFQ01 > CALEFQ01 > CALEFQ01. The sequence continues at coordinate 13,598 of CALEFQ010000087.1, forward strand.
CGATAATACCATGACTACGGTCAACTTCCCGCACGGCATCGTGGCTTACGGCGGCTATGTTTACGTGATCAATACCGGCATCGGGACTCTGCAAAAGTTTCGCCAAAGTGACGGCTACACGACCGTCCCGGGAGACACGGTGGCCGGCGCTGATCGGTTTAATTACCGCAACGGCAGCAACGGCGCTTTGACGATGCTGGGGCGGCCTTATGTCATGGCCAAGTACGGCAATACTTTTTACGTTGCCGAAAATAATAAAATTAGAGTAGTGGACGTCGAAAACGGCGGTTCGTCTTTCCTGATCGGCAATAGCGTCGATAATTACAAAGAAAGCACCGGCGCCGATGCGCGGTTTAGCACGATCCAGGGGATTGCCGTGACCAGCAACGGCGAAAACTTATATGTGGCCGATCGTTTCAACAATCGCATTCGCCGCGTCAGCATTGCCGAAAAAAAATCATACTGGATCTCCGGTGTCGGGGAGATCAATACCACCGGACCGTCTAACGGATACAAAGAAGGAGACGCCGCTGAAGCCAAATTCGCCAATCCGACCGGCGTTGTTTTGTCCGCTGACGGCGCAACCCTCTATGTCGCCGATACCGGCAACAATCGGATTCGCTCCGTCCGTTTGAGCGACGGTCATACGGAACTGATCGCCGGCGACGGTACGGCCGGTTATCGCGACGGGGACGGGCATCAGGCCCGTTTCAATAAGCCGGTGGGCATTGATTTGGACCGGAAAGCCGGACGGTATCTCTATGTGGCTGATACGAATAATCACCGCATCCGCGAGATTGATCTAAGCAATAATAAAGTCCGCACCATCGCCGGATCAGGCCAGGCTGGCTATAAAAACGCGACCGGCGGAGCGGCTTATTTCTCTTATCCGGAATACCTGGCGGTTTCCAACGACGGCAAGCTCTATATTTCGGAAGTCGGCAGCCACCGGATCCGCTGGGCTGACCCGGCCAGCGGCGAAGTGCGTCTGGTTAGCGGCAGCGGCAATCGCGGCTACAAGAACGGCAGCTGGCAATCGGCCGAATTCAATAATCCGAAAGGGATTGTCGCCGACGTGGACAATAACCGAATTTTCGTGGCCGATACCTGGAATGACGTGATCCGCCGCGTAACTATTTCCAGCAAGACGCCGCCTTATTCCGAATCGGCTCCGACGGTCAGCGGTTGTGTCCCGGGGACGAAAATTCACGACGGCAATTTGACTTACACCTACATCAAAGTATTAGGTAATAATTTTCGCCACGGCGTCACGGTGAAATTCAACAATGTCAACGCGACGGCTTATCTGATCAATAGCCGGGAGATCGTGGCCAAGATTCCGTTCGCCTCGATGCAAAAGGGCTGGTATCACGTCACGGCGCGGAATACCGACGGGCAAACCGGCACCAAAAACATGGGCTTCGGCATTGCCGATAATAACGGCGTCGTCCCGAACGTTTTTCCGGGCGCGACCGGCGATACCGTCAAGCCGGCGGCCAAGGGTTTTAGTTTCTTTGCTTATTCGTCAAATTTACGCGGCGGTTTTTATGCCGGGGTGGGGGATGTCATGGGCGATAGCGCCGAAGAGATCGTGACCGGCACTTCCGCCGGCATGGGGCCCCAGATAATGGTTTTCGACAAGAACGGCAAATTGAAATCCAGCTTCTTTGTCTACGCCAAACATTTGCGCAGCGGCGTCCGGGTAGCGGTCGGGGATGTCGATGGCGACGGCAAAGGCGAAATTGTGGTCGGTCCGGGCGCCGGCGGCCGGCCGCATATCCGTATTTTCAACGGCTACGGGCAAGCGGAATATCCCGGATATTTCGCGCTCGATAAAAAATTTGCCGGCGGGGTCTGGGTGGCCACGGGCGATGTCAATAATGACGGCAAAGAAGAAATAATTGTCACGCCCAGCAAAGGCGGCGGCCCCCAAGTCACTATCCATGACCAGTTCGGAAAAATACTAGGTAATTTCTTCGCTTACCCGAACGGGTATCGCGACGGTGTGCACGTCGCGGCGGCTGATACCGACGGGGACGGCGTCAAAGAAATAGTAACGGCGCCGGATCGCGGCGGGCGGGTGCCGGTGCGGGTTTTTGAACGCAATGGCCAAAAAATCGGCGAATTTTATCCTTTCGGGGCGGGTTTCGGCGGCGGGATTAGCGTCGCCGGCGGGGATGTTGACGCCAACGGCAAAGACGAAGTAATTGTCGGTGCCGGACCGGGCGGCGGACCGCTGGTTCGCGTTCTTAATCAGCGCGGCGCTTCCGTGACGCCGAACTTCTATATGTATCCGTCGAATTTCCGCGGGGGAGTGAACGTGGCGGCCGGCGATGTCAATAAAGACGGCGAGGCGGAAATTATCGGCGCCCCGGCCTCCGGCGGCGGGCCGAACTTCCGGATTATTGATCCGCAGAATCTATAAACTAAGTCAAAAATCAAAAGTAAAAAGTTATGATAAACCCCGGTCGCGCGTGCGATCGGGGTTTTCCGAAACTGCCTTTTAAACCGCCGTCAGAATGAGATGTGATTCGTCGGTGGTCAGTTTCATGTCTTGGAAAAACTTTCCCGACATAACCAGGTGGTACGACGCTGGCGGTGGATCGGAGGAGTTCGGACTTTGGATGATCAGGTTTTTACCAGGTTGCCAATAAATCGCATAGGTTCCGGGATTCAAAATGATCTCGCATCCGTTTGCCATGATAATCTCCTTTCTTTGGCAAAGGTTAAGGGTTATTATGGCAGGAATCGAGCAAATGTCAATCATGGGGAAAAGATTTTTGGTTTACGGCGAAATTTTGTTATAATAGTAATAACAAATAAACACAGGCGTTTAGTTATTGTCACTAACGCCCGAAAGACCCTTCGGGGCTTTCGGGGCACAAAAACACAATTATGACTAAATCACTCAAAGTGGTTCTGGTGGCCTCGCTCTGCGCGGCGTTTGCCATCGGCACGACTTATGTCGTGTTGGCGGCTTCCTCGGTCGGGGATGCGGCTTCGCGCAGTGAAGACAATGTTTTCACTTCGATCACCAACTGGTTCAAAAAGGGCATCAAGATCGGCGAGCAGGGGACGGGCGGCGTGACCTATTACAACGGCACGATCGTCAACAACACTACCGATACTAGCGGCAACGACAATCCGGTGACTGTCGGCGATAAACTACGCGTTGATGATTTGCTGTATCGCATGGAAGTCGGCGGAACTTATCCTTTGAAAATCGCTGATTCCATGGTGCCTTACCGCGACGCAACTTATTCTTTGGGCACGACGACTTACAAATGGAAAGACCTGTATTTGAGCGGCCAAGCTACGCAGAGCCGATCCAGTTTCGGTTTAGCGAAAGCGGCGGCGACGATTGATTCCGCCGCAACCGTGACTCGCAGTGTGGAAAATATCGCGGACGGCGATCATGCCATTTCGGTGACCAGTTCCTTGACCGGCGTTTACACCGTTGATTTCAATTTCACGGTAGCCGATCGCTATATCGTGGTCACTCCGCATAACGCGGCGGCCGGAGTCTATCCCGCGGCGACCTATGCGGCTTCCGGCGAGACGGTAGTTGTGAACATCGTTGATGTTGCCAATGCCGGCGCCTTGGTGGCCAGCGATTTCGACATCGTAGTTTACTAATCAGGTTTTCAGGATATCAAAACCCCCGCACCGCCTGGTGCCGGGGGTTTTGTTTTGACGAGCTGTTTTTTATAAAAAACCTCCGTGGCGGCACGGAGGTCGATCTTGATCAGCCGGCGCTTACTTAGCCGGCTGGCGGCGTGTGAATTGGGCCTGTTGCCGGGCCCGTTCTTCTTCCGATAAGGGGGAGGGATGCAAGAGATTGTAAGCAATCGATACTCCCACATAACCGCAAAAGGCGAACAGGAGCAGTACTTGCGGGATTCGCCACCATTCTTCGATGAACCAATGCAATTCCATAGAGATACCTCCTTTGGGTGGAATATTGCCAGTAAATCAAAAAAAATTGAATAAGTCAATAAAAAAAATACCCCGGGAAAAAATAAAAAAATGGGATATTGCTGGGGGACAGTTTGAGGATTTCGAAGGCTGGGGAGCCGACGTGCCCTCGGCCGCCCTCACTTTGTTCGGGGCGTTTCAGGCTGGAGTAAAAATTTTACACCAGCCTAGCCTGAGCTTGTCGAAGGCTGGTGGAGTGAACCCCACCAGCACTCTTCGGTGCATCGGTAGGGCAAGTGCTTTTTTCTTGGTGTACACCACCGTAGCCCCGAAGGGGCGAAGGTGGTGGCGGAGCGGACGGGACTCGAACCCGCGACCTCTGCCGTGACAGGGCAGCGTTCTAACCAACTGAACTACCGCTCCAAATTTTCAATGGTGACGGGGGCCGGGATTGAACCGGCGACCTAGGGCTTATGAGTCCCTCGCTCTACCAACTGAGCTACCCCGCCTTCGCCCTTCGACAAGCTCAGGGCTTCGGCGGGCGCAGCCCGCCTAATACAAATTAATAAGGGCTTTCCGCCGTTTTATTTTGAACCAGGCCTACGCCTCGCTAAGCTAGGCTACGGCCTGCAAGCTCCGAGATTAGAAACACGGAGTTTACAGGCCGTAGCTCCGCGAAGCGGAGCGAAGGCCTGGTTGCGGGGGCCGGATTCGAACCGGCGACCTCAAGGTTATGAGCCTTGCGAGCTGCCTCTGCTCTACCCCGCGACAAAGGATGATAATCACGAGGCTAGTCCGCCATAGCCGCTTGGGGCGAAGGCGGGCTCTACCCCGCGATATTTTATACGTGTAAAGTATATAAGGAAGCAGAACATTTGGCAAGTCATCGGTTTAGTGGCGGGAAAGGGGAGCGGTTAGTTTGACAGACGGGGTTTGATGCGGTAATCTCCGTCTTTAAGAAGGAGGTGCTATTATGAAAAGCAAGTGGTGGGCCTTGTTATGTTTCTTGGTTGTTTCTGCCTGCGATCCTGAAGCTGCTTCGGATGTCTTCAATCCTGCCGGTCCTCTCAATGAGAGTGGTCCGCAACTCCATTTATCCTTTATCCCGGAATCCGGTACGTCCGTCTACATTTCCGGCGACTGGTATTGGTTTTTCCAGCTGGTTCTGGAATCAGGCAGCGATGAACCGATCCAGTTATTGCGCGCGGAGGCAACGACGAATTTTTTCTCCTGACCATGTTCTCGGGAAGACCAGTTTGGTTGTGAAACAATGAGTCGTTTCTGGGAAACATTAAACGCCGGATGTTGGCTTAGTCCCCATCAAGTATGTGCCTGGGAAGCCGGCTGGTGGGAAGTGTCTCTGCCGGACGGCGATCTGACTTTCACGGTGGAAGGTCTGACCGCCGGAGGCCGAACGGTTACAGCCACGGCTGCCTTTCATGCTTCTCGTTGAAGAAACCCTCCTTCGCACGAACGGAAGGAGGGTTTTATAATTGACTTTTACCGCATTTTTGTTAGTGTTTTTAGAAACACTTATTTCCCTGAACCAAAGGAGGTTATTATGGAAACAGGGTTAAAATTAGAAATGGGCGTAAATGTCTTCAGTCCGCGCGACTTGATCGAAAAGGCGGCTCGACACAAAGGTTTGACGCTGGTGGCTGATCAGCTTGTGCCACGTTCGGCGCCGATCAAGCGATACCAGCTAACCAAACGACAGCTGGCTGCTTTGTCGGACCGGGGTATCAAGCGGCAGTTTCGGCCCGATTGCCGGGACGAAATTTTCACCCTGGTGGATGAAAACCCACAGGAGAAAATTCCGGGATTTGCCGTCGACAATTTCTGGAACTTCAAGCTGGTCGCGGCGGGCGGATCGCACTTTGATCTGGGGATCCGCTTACAGGTCGAGTTTTCGATCTGTCTCAAGAAGCGCGGGATTGTTTTCACGCCCCGCGCTTACGGAACCTTCTTGTCTCCGGTCAGTGGTCTGCCGCACTTTCGGATGTTCCAAGCTTTGGTTGAGAGCGATTCCCGGGCACTGTCTGTCGCCAAAGAAATCGCCCATAGCAACGGAAATATCCTGGTCGGCTGGACCGAGCTGGGACTCGGCGGGATCAGGCATTGTATCGATCTCTTTGCGGAATTCGCGGGGCAAAATGAGGAGGTCAGAGAGCTCGGCCGATCGGGAAAGGTTTTCGGTCCTGATCCCTCGGCCGACTGGTATATCTCCGAACCGGTCCAGTCCAGTCTGTTTGAGACCTGGGAGTTCCAGCTCGAAAATTATCGCGCGCGTCTCGCCGTGTGAGAGGGTTCTGATCGGTGCGGGGAGAGGCTTTTCGGCGGAATCAAGGAGAGAATAGTTGTCAAGCGGATCATCTTGATCCGCTTTTCTGTTGGTTGACTAGATGTGTTAATTCCAGTAGTTTTAAGGTATTAAATGGAAAAATATATGAAAAAATTAGTCGTTTTTTACTCCCGTACGGGCACAACCAAAAAAGTCGCCCAACGGCTTAGTTTGGAAATCGGGGCCGAGTGCGAAGAAATTAATGATCGCAAAAAGCGTGCCGGACTTTTCGGGTTCTTCAGCGCCGGGTTTGACGCGATTCGCCGGAAAAAAACCGTAATTGATCCGGCCGAAAAAGCCCCGGACGATTATGATTTGGTTTTGGTCGGCACACCCATTTGGGCGGGGGCAATGACTCCGGCGGTGCGGACGTATCTCGCCGACAACCGCGGGAAAATCAAAAAGATCGTCTTTTTTGCCACCGGCGGCGAAATCCCGAAAGACCAGGTTTGGGCTGATATGGAGACAGTAGTCGGCCAGGCGCCGCTAGCGGCTTGGGCCGCCGTGGCGAAGACGGTTCAAAGCGGCGAATATGTCGTCCGGCTTAAAGATTTCGCGGCCAAGCTACATGAGTAAAAAATTAGCCACAATTTTGTTGTGGTCGCTAGTTGCCGGCGCGGTGGTTTTCAATATTATCTGGATCGGTTTAAATCAGAGCCCGCCGCTTTGGGATATCGCCGGCCACTCGAACCGCAGCGCCTACTTCGCGCAAATGTTGTCGCAAGGCGAGTTCAAAGCCATTTTTAATTTTGACACGATTTATCCGCCGTTTGCCTACCTGGTAACGGCGTTTTTGTTTTTGATCGGCGGCTGGTCGCCGCTAATTCCGGCCTTATCATTGATCCCGTTTTTAATTTTGTTTATTCTGGCCACTTATAGCCTGGGCTACAGTTTATTCCGGCGTCGCGGCCTGGCGCTGGCGGCGGCCGCGCTGGCCCTGGCGTATCCGCTATTGGCCCATTTCACCCGGATTTATGATCTTGATTTTCCTCAAGTCGCCCTGACGACGGCGGCCATCGCCGCTCTGTTGAAAACCAATCATTTTACCGAGCGCCGGTGGGTGATTTGGAGCGCGGTGGCGATTGCCCTGGCACTTCTGACTAAATGGACCGCCGTGATTTTTATCGTGTTGCCGCTGGTTTGGGAACTGGGAGCGGCGCTCAAAAACAAAATTACCTGGAAAAAACTTCTGCTAAACCTGGCTATTTTAGCCGGGCTGATCCTGGTAATTGTTTTGCCGTGGTATCTCGTCCACGGCCGTGAAATATACGATTCTTCAATCGCCACGCGGCATAATGTTTTTTCGGTTCCATTCGAGAATTTATGGTCCTGGGGAAACTTGAGTTTTTACGCTGACCAGACGGTGCGGGGGATTACTTGGCCGCTGGCCATCGCTTTTATTATCGGCCTGATTTGCCTGGGGTGGCAACACAAAAAACAATTTTGGTATATACTGCTGGCACTGGTTTTGCCTTATTTGTTTTTGACTTTTGCCCTGTATTCGAAAGAAAGCCGTTATTTTTTGCCGGTTTTTCCGCTACTGGCACTTAGCACTGTCTTTTTTTTGGCGGTCTTGCCAGGGAAGTGGCGCTGGTGGGGCGGCGGGGCGTTGGCCGTAGCGGCGGGGATATTCTGGCTGCAGACCTCATTTGGGGTGCTGATCATTTTTGTTTCGGCGCGCGACGCCTTACAGCTGACGAATACTTACGGATTGCAAGCC
>CALEFQ010000088.1 GCA_937877125.1 uncultured bacterium
GCGGCGCGGGCGCACATCGAAAAAATCATCCCGGTTATCGAAGCGGCGCGGGCGCAAGCGTCAGTGGTCTGGTCGGAGCTTGATTTTTTGGCGGTCGTCGAGGGCGCCGGTTTATTACCTTCGCTTTTAGTCGGGGTGAACACGGCCAAAACTTTAAGTTTCGCCCTGAAAAAGCCGTTGCTTCCGGTCAATCATATTGTCGGGCACATTTATGCCAACTGGCTGGGGCGTCCCCGGGACACGATCAAATTTCCCTTGATCGCGCTGGTGGTTTCCGGCGGTCATACGGAATTACTGCTGATGAAAGACCATTGGAATTTTAATCGCTTAGGCGGCACCCTGGATGACGCCGCCGGGGAAGCGTTTGACAAGATCGCTAATCTACTAAAACTTGGGTATCCCGGTGGCCCGATCGTTTCCCGGCGGGCACAGCGCGGGCGAGCGGACGCATTTTCTTTTCCGCGGGCGCTGTTGGATCAGGATAATTATGATTTCAGTTTTTCCGGTCTTAAAACAGCCGTCATTAACCAGGTCCGTCAGCTTGAAAAGAAACAGGCGTTGGCCGCGGCCCAAAAAAATGATTTATGCGCTTCCTTCCAACAGGCGGCAGTTGATGTTCTGGTCGGCAAGAGCCTTCGGGCGATCGGGGAATACCGTCCCCGCTCATTTGTGCTGGCCGGGGGCGTGGCCGCGAACCAGCGACTGCGGCAGAGTCTGGCTGCGGCGCTCAAAAGCCACTTCCCGGCGGTGGCGTATTATCAGCCGGCCCCTCAGTACTGCGTCGACAACGCGGCCATGATTGGCGCCGCGGCGTATTTTTTGCACCGCCAGCTTCGAGGTAAACACCGGACCTGGAAAAATCTCGAAGCCTTGCCGGGACTGCATCTTTAGAAAAATTAAAAGATTAAAAATAAAATCCAAAAGAAATTCAAAAACTAAAGATTAAAAATTTTTTCATCCTTTGCCTTTAGATTTCTTTTAGATTTTAACCTTCAAACTTTCTGCTCGGTCCTTGTAATTATATTCAAGTCCGCTAAGATGATTAGGCGATGAAATTTTCCCTTAAAAAAATAAAGTTTCCCCGCTGGCTGATCATTATCGGGGTGATCGCGGCGATTCTTTTGGTCGTTTTTTTGGTTTTGAAGCTGAGCGGAGTTTTTGACGAAATGGCGGCGACTTATGTCGCGCGGGGCGATCAACTGGTGGCGGACGGCGCTTATTCCGAGGCTGCGCAAGAATATGCTTATGCGCTGGCGCTGAAAGACCTGGACGGGCAGTCTGCCTACCAGGCCTATCTGAAACGCGCCGAGATTTTTCAGCGCAAACGAAATTACGACGCCGCGATCGAAGAACTGACGGCGGCCACTAAATTGCGCGCCCGCCAAAAAGACGCCTGGCTGATGTTGGGACAAGTTTCGCTGTCGGCGCGACTGACTCCGGCGGCAATATCGGCCCTGGAAAAAGCCAGAAGTTTAGACGGCCAGGATCCTAATATTCTCCGTCTGCTCGGTTTGGGCTACTTCCGCCAGGGCCAAACGGAAAAAGCGGCAGACCTCCTGAGCCGGGCGATAGCGGCTGATCCGGAAAACCAGTCGGGATATTATTATGCCGCTTTGGTCGCGCTAGAGAGCGACCTGGGCCGGGCCGACCAATGGGCCGGCGACAGCCTGAAACGCGAGGGATCGTTTAGTGCCGCGGCGCAAAAATTGCAAAGCCGGATCGAAGAGCTTTCCCAGCGCGCTGGCCAGACCGAAGGAACGATTTCGCTGGAAGCGTACCAAAAGGTTTTGCGCGGCTGGGTTTATGCCGAAGTCGGAGAAAATGAAGTGGCTTGCCGGCTGGCGCAAGAGGCTTTGTTGCTGGTTGATAATTATCGCGATGCCTGGGTGCTGAAAGGGTTCGCCGAAATCGAACTCCGAGACTGGGCGGAAGCCGAAAGTTCCCTGTCTCGAGCGGCCGAAATTGATCCTACTTACGGTCAGGTGAATTATTTGCAGGCCAAGGCGGCGTCAGGTTTAGGATCGGACGAGGAAGCCGGGGCGCTTTATCGGAAAGCGCTGGATCTCGGTTACCGCCAGTACCAAGTTTATCTTGACTACGCTCGTTTATTAATTAAGCAGCAAGATTACCAAGCCGCGGTCCAGCAGCTTCGCGCGGCTTATAAAATTGATCCCTGGGAGATCGCCGGGGTCGAGCCGCTTGTTTATTTATTGGGAAAATATTTAGATCAAGCCCCGGCCGGCTTAGAGATAGCGCTGGCCCTGGATCGGCATTGGCAGACGAACCGGACTCGCGCGCTATCGGCACTCGGTTATGCCCTGGCGGGAGATGACGCGACCGCCCTTAATTTTGTCGATCAGGCGCTAAGCCGCGACAGTTTGGACCCTCTGGCTTATTTCGTCCGGGGGATAGTTAATCACGATCCGGCCGATTTTGAACGAGCCATTGATCGAGATTTTGACGGGCAAGTGGCCGAGTGGGCGAGAGCAGAGATTTAAGTCAAAAGTCAAAGGTAAAAAGTAAAAAATTTCTTAAAAAATAAGCACGGCGGTGCTTATTTTTTATTCCGTTTGTTTTTTTGACTTTTGACCTTTGACTTTTGACTTATCTAAGTGACCCGAGCCACTTCGTCAATATCTGTGATCCCCTCAATAGCTTTGTAAACTCCGTCCTGGGCCATGGTCGTCATGCCGCTGCGCACGGCGGCTTCAAAAATTTCAGCCGTGGTGGCGGCGGACATTACCAGTTTTTCCATATCCCGGTCGATTTTAAACAATTCATAAATACCGATCCGGCCTTTAAAACCGGTGCCGTGGCAATTGGCACAGCCGTCCTGATGGGGACGGAAAAGCTTGTCAATCGCGGGTAGGGTGACGGTGGTTCCCGGAACGTCAAACATCCGGTGAATCAGCGCCATGGTTTTTTCATCCGGTTTGAATTCTTCGCGGCAACTTGGGCATAATTTTCGGACCAGGCGCTGGGCAATCACGGCGTTGATCGCGGGGGAAATGATAAAAGGCCTGACGCCCATGTCGATCAGGCGGGGAATGACGCCGGCGGCGTCGTTGGTGTGCAGAGTTGAAAAAACCAAGTGTCCGGTGAGGGCGGCATTGAGCGCGGTCTCGGCGGTTTCCAGGTCGCGGATTTCTCCGACCATGACGATATCGGGATCCTGGCGCAAAATTGATTTCAAGCCGGTAGCGAAATCGTAGCCCTTGTCTTTTTCCACTTGGGTCTGGGAAATACCCGGGAGGCGATACTCGATCGGGTTTTCCAGTGTGATGATCTTGATTTCCGGTTTTCGGACGTGATTAAGGAAAGCGTAAAGCGACGTGGTTTTTCCTGATCCGGTCGGGCCGGTCGTCAGGATCATGCCGTTGGGCTTCTCGATTTCCATTTTGATTTTATTGTAGTCGCGGGGGGCCAGGCCCAAGTCGTTGATATTGAGGCTCATGGCGCCGATGCCCAGCAGACGCAAGACCACCGTCTCGCCGTAGCCGGAGGGAAGGATGGACGTGCGGACATCGATTTTACGGTCGCCAATAGTCACGGTAAACCGGCCGTCTTGGGGAACTTCCGTAATATTGATTTTCAATTCCGATAGCAGTTTGATGCGGCTAATGATCGGTTGGTGCGCTTCTTTCGGCAGGTAAGCGATATCCTGCAAAACGCCGTCGATTCGATAGCGTAGTTTAGTCTGTTTGTCCTCCGGTTCCAGGTGGATGTCCGAGGCGTCGCTTTGCACCGCGCCGGCCAGGATCACGTCAAGCACCTTGGTCATCGGCATGGTTTTTATCTTGGTTTCCAGTTCCTGTAAGTTTTGGATATCTTTCCGGAAAGAAGACAGTTCTTCCTTGGTCAGCTCGATCTTTATTTTTTTCTCGCGCGGGCGGGGCACGCGGGCTCGCTCGTAGGCGGCCAGGCCGTCTTTCAGGCTGCTGTCGGAAATTAGGTAAATCTCGTGCTGGTATTCCTGGTCGTGAATCGCCTGTAGGAGCGAAGCCAGTTCTTTGGTGGTGGGATCAGTTGTGCCGATTTTCAGTTTCCTCTTTTGCTCGGAAAAAACAACTGCTTTGGCGGCGGCCGCCGCTTCTTTGGGTATCAAACTGACCATTTCCGGATTGAGCGGAAAATTGTGCAAATTAAAATAAGGCACCCGGCTGTTTTCTGCTTTTCGCTGGACGGCCCTTTCCTCCATGTCGCGGTTGATTGACTGTAGCGAGTGCTGGACCTTTTTCGCTTTGGCCGCTTTCTTCAGCGCCTGCTCGAAACTTTGGTCGGTGTTAGCCATAAAATAAAAAATTAGCGGTTAACGCTAATATTATAGCATTTTTTAGCCCCGGCAGTCTATGCCCGCGGCTGGCCGAGGAGACTATTGCGCCAGATGAAAATTGGCGCAAGCCAGGTTGTTATTTAGCCGGCTGTTTTTCTTTGATAGTTTTGATGATTTCTTTTTCGGCGGCCAGCAAGTCGTCACGCTCCAGGTCAAAAGAGGCCAGGTGCTCATGCCCGTTGCCGTTAAAATGACTGGCCAGCTTGGCGGCATTTTGTCCGCCGGCGGTGAAAATAATCCCGCGAATTTTCTTGGGGGCGAAGCGGGCCAGCACCAGGATGATTTCGGCGTCGGGGGAGCTGGCGATTAATTCTTCCGCGATTCCTTCTAGGTCACAGAGGGTCGCGCCGGATTTTTCAAAATCAGGGATATCGGCCAGGGTCCAGACCAGCCGCTGGTTTGGCTCGTACTGGATGCGGGCGAGCAGGCGGCCCCACAGTTTCAGCGTGGCTAATTTTTTGGTCCGGTATAGGCGCTGGATGATCGTTTGTTGGTCGGCGCCGGCGGCGATCAGTTCGGACGCGGCCTGAAAAGCTTGGGGAGTGGTGCGCTCATTCTGAAAACTATTAGTGTCGGCGATAATTCCGGTCAGGAGGCAAGTGGCGATGTCATTGTTGATCAAATTTTCGCCCCAGCCAGCGGCCAGCCGGTAGAGAATTTCGGCGGTTGAGGTGGCAGTAAGATCAATCAGATTGATGTTGCCGTAATTTTCGTTGCTGGCGCGGTGATCAATATTGATGACTGGCGTTTCGTAGAAAAAATCGGCGTTTTCTTCGTACAGTTTGCCCATATAAGCAAAGTCGGGGCAATTCAGGGCCATCACTAAATCATATTTGGGCTTGGCCAGAGCGGAGGAGACATCCTTGGTGTTGAAAGAACCTTTCTTGGGCTGGATGTAAATTTTTAGCTGGTCGCCTTCGATCCGATAGCTGAATTCGCCGACTTGGGCGTTAGAAATATTTAGCGAAATTATGAAATCGCGCGTGCTGGAAAGTTCGGAAGTGATTTGCTGGAAACTGGGCAAAAAATTATAGAGCATATTCGGCAATCCGTGGGCGACGACAGTGACATTTTTTTCCAATTTTTTCAAGATTAAATACAGCGCCAGCATACTGCCGACGGAATCGCCGGAAGGATCACGCTTGGTAATGATGAGAATATTTTTCGCCCGGGTCACCAGGTCTTTTATTTGTTGTTCTTCGCTGAGAACCATAAGAGGAATTTAAACATCGTTTCATAATACGAAATGGCCAATTTAGTGTCAATGGGGAAAAGATATGCTAAGATAAGTCAAAAGTCAAAAATCAAAAGTCAAAAGTGCGATAATGATGCTTTTGACTTTTGACTTATTACTTTTGACTTATATCGATGCCTTTATTACAAGCCATTGTTTTAGGCTTAGTCCAGGGCCTGACGGAGTTCATCCCGGTTTCCAGTTCCGGGCATTTGGTCATTGTCCCGTACTTGTTGGGGTGGGAAGCGCCCGGTATCGCGTTTGACACTATTTTACATTTAGGGACTTTGTTGGCGGTGCTGGTTTATTTTTGGCGCGAGTGGCGCCGGCTCCTGATCGCGGCGGTTTATTTGGTTGGCGGTGTTTTTTCCGCCCGCTGGCGCCAAAAAGTTGATCGCGGCGATGCCGCGCTGCTAGGCTTACTGGTGCTCGGCACCATCCCGGCCTTGGCGGCTGGATATTTTTTCCAGGACATATTTGAGCAAGCCTTTGACAACGTGGCGCTGGTCGCTCTTTTTTTCCTAGTCACGGCGGTGCTCTTGGCCGGAGTGGAGCTGTATTTGAAATGGCGTGAGCGGCGCCAACCCGATAAGTCCCAACCGGTAAACCCCCGTTGGGGCGGCGCGCTCCTGGTCGGCATCATGCAGGCCCTGGCGATTTTTCCCGGACTGTCGCGTTCCGGCCTGACGATCAGCGGGGGAATTTTTTCCGGCCTATCAAGAGAGCGAGCGGCGCGTTTTTCCTTTTTGCTCTCGTTGCCGATTATCTTGGCGGCCGGCCTGCTGGGAATCTTGGATCTCCAAAAAACTCCGCTGTCGGACGGCGACGGCCTGGTCTTGCTGATCGGGTTCGCGGTCGCGGCGCTTTCCGGCTGGCTGGCGATTCGCTGGCTGTTGTCATTTCTCAAACGGCGGCCTCTTTATATTTTCTCGATTTATTTGATCATTATTAGCGCTTTGATTATTTGGTCGGCGCGTTTAATCCTATGATGGAGAAAATAATCACCCGCAGTGCCGCCGAAACCGAAGCGGCTGGCGAACGCTTGGCGGCGCGGCTTACCGGCGGGACGGTTTTGTGCCTCAGTGGCGATCTCGGCGGCGGCAAAACTACTTTCATGAAAGGCTTGGCGCGCGCTTGCGGCGTCGCGACGCCGATTACCAGTCCGACTTTTTTGGTGGAAGCGATTTATAAAGGCAAAAGGCAAAAGGCAAAAGTCAAAAATGTTTATCATTTTGACGTGTATCGGGTCAAAGATTCCGCCGAAATTTTGGCGCTGGGGTGGGAGGAAGTGCTGGCTGATCCGAGCGGGCTCGTGGTCGTCGAGTGGGCGGAGCGGATCAAGGATATTCTGCCGCCGCGGTGCCTTTGGGTTAGATTCAAGTTTATTGACGCTGACACCAGAGAGATAGAGATTGGGCGATGAAATTGGTCTTTGGTCTTTTGTCTTTGGTCTATAAAAAATAAGCCAAAGACTAAAGACTAATGACTAATGACCCTCAAATGTAACTTCCCAGGCTCCGGCCTGTTTTTTATATCGCCAAAACGGACTGAGCGTGTTATAATAAAGCAGTTACGCCTCGGAAAATAAGTTCCGAATTCTTGTGTTATTAAATAAAAAAGAAAACCAAACGGTCGCTGATCGGCGGCCAGGGCTTAATCGCTGGCTAGTTTTTTGTCTGGCGATTTTATTTTTGGTCCTTAGCGCTTCGTGGCTGGCTGATCAGAGCCGGGCGGTCGGTTATGCCAGCCCTAATTTTCGGATGAAGGTGGAAGATGTTGACGAATCGGGCGGCTCTTTTAATTCCGGGAATTTTTCGTCGGACGAAGCGCTTAATTATTTTGTCACCGGAAAATTTACTTCGGCCAACTATATCGTCAAGGCCGGCTATTTGTATTTCAAGCCACCGAACAAGCCGGAAATCGGAACTCCAGAAGGCTTGTCGACCTCGTCAATCAAATGGAATTTCACCGACAGATCGGCGGACGAAGAAGGCTTTTTACTGGAAGATCAGGCCGCGACGGTGGTGGAGGTGGTCAATCAAGCCAATATTAATTCCATTACCCAAACCGGGCTTGATGAAAACCAAAAATACACCGAGCAAGTCAAAGCTTTTAATCCTTTCGGTAACAGTATTCCTTCCGGTTTTGCTTCGGGGTGCACCCTGGTCGGGACCAGACCGCTGTTCGGCAGTCCCGGGACCGATTATATGGATTTGTCCGTGACGGTTTTCCCGCGCCACGGCGTGGAGGCGAGCGGGTATTATTTCCGGCGCGCGGCCGCGGCTAATTCCGGCTGGCAAAGCGCCGACAATACCTGGCGCAACACGGGCTTAAGCATTAATACTCTTTACACCTGGCACTCACGGCAGCGGAATATTTGCGGCGTCGCCAACGCCGAAGCCACTTTGTCCCGGTGCACTCTGGCTAATGTCCCGGGCCAGCCGGGCGTATCATATGCCGAGGCCGGCGATGATACTTACACGGCGACGATTTCGATCGCGGCCAACGGCAATCCTGACGGCACGGAATACGCCGTGCTGGTCAACGGCAGTTATCTGCAAGCGGACGGATCGACCGGTGCCGCTCCTTATTGGTCGCCGGTCTTGACCAGGCTTCATTTCGGATTAGTGGCTGGGCAAACTTATGTCTATCAAGTTATCGCGCGCAATTGTAATAATGTCGTGACTGAGCTGTCACTGCCAGCGTCGATCACCATCCCGGGCGTAGAAATTCCGCCGGAGTATCCGCCCACAACCATCCCGGAAATAATCATCAAAACACTTAGAGATTTGCTCAAAGTGTTAGAAGATTTCCGGAGCAATCCTGTTACCCAGATCGTCAATAAGGCAGTGGTAGTTCCCGCCCTGACGGCTTTAGCATTGGTTAACCTCTTGACGGCGGCGGGATTAGCCAATGTCGGCACGGCCCTGCTCTCTTTCTGGTATATGTTT
>CALEFQ010000089.1 GCA_937877125.1 uncultured bacterium
CAGATGCTACGATTAGCTAACATTAATTTACCGCCAAAAGTCCCTAGCTAAAACAGTTGTCACACTAAATATTTAGAATCACATCGTTCATCTGGGCGGTGATACACTAAAAAGACTTCTATTCGGCATCATCATGCTTCTGTCGAAGTAATTTCTTGTCTTGAGGAGCTTTCAGGTAATTTCCTTTTGATACAACCTTTTTTCTCGTACGTCTTTCAAGATCTTGCCTGGCTTTGCCAGCGACATCTCCCCCTTCGTGCGCAGCATCTCTGCTTTCGTTGAATCCCTGGGCATCTCGATCGCGTGTGATCTCGGTTGTCGCCGCTTCACCCAGCATTGAGAAAATCTGCTCCAGATCATTCATATGATCCCGGAGATTTTCTCGTTTGAGCCCTTTTACCTTTTTATATTCCGACGGAGTCAGTCCAAATGTCGCTTTGGAGATTTCCGCAGTAAGAATTGCGTAATCTCGTTCTTCTTTGATTCCTCGTTTATCCCATTCATCTGTCAGCTCTTCTCGGATCGCGATACCTCGCATTCTTCTCTCAATCCAGGCGTCAGAATAGCCTTTGGCTTTGTAAAGCGCTCGGGTGCGTTTTGTCCCTAGCTCCGGATCTTCGATCTCCTGGATACGCTCGTAGCCTACTTTAGCCAGCCAACGCTTAAATGGCTCTGCCTTGGGAGATGGAATTGATTGGATAATGCGAAACATCGCTTCCGTATTGGCACAATCGGTTTCACGCATTTTGCCGTCAGGAGCGGTCAATTTCAACCCGTGACAAAATGTCACGACTTCACTTCCTTCTTCTTTGAGCCTTTGTTTAAGCTTGCGCCAGTATGCTCCAGGATCGGCACTGTCAGTAAGAATGGAACAAACATCAACCACCGAGAACCACCATTCATTTTGGTAAATGGTTTTTCGAACTTGTTTTCCCTTGAAAATCGCTATCTTGGTTTCTATGGATTTTAGATTATTCATTTTATTTCCGCCAGGTTATTTATCCAGCATCACCTCTTAATAATAGGGCGATTGTCGGTGACAGGCAAGCGTTTATGCCTGTTTGCAGCACCGAAAGATGAGTAACCCCTACCGGAGTTAGAACTTTCTGTTGCCCAAATTTTATCTAAAAACCCGGCTTTCCCGGGTTTAGTTCGAACCTCCGACAGGGTCTCTTGAATTTCTATAAGAATTACTTCTTAGTAATCCACAGCCACATTGGCTTACCTCTGCTGAAATCCGATGTTTTTTCAGAATTTTTTGTCCAATTGGACAAAGCTGGTGGACCCTACCGGACTCGAACCGGTCACCTCTCCCATGCCATGGGAACGCTCTACCAGATGAGCTAAGGGCCCATAGCCGCTAACGCGGCAAAATCAAAGAATAAATCTTAAAGTTCAAAAAAAACTAAAAAATTGAATTCAGAATCTGAAAACAATCATCAATACGACTACATTAAACCTTCCTCCAATGCAAGCTTTTTCACTATACTGATATCTCCGAAAAAATCAAGCTTATTTCTCTGATTTTACGAACAATAAACCGACTAGCGGGCCAATCAGCCAAACGGCAAAACCGACATCAGAATTGAAAATCGCGCGGACCACGGGAGTAATCGTGCCCATGATTTCCGGCGGCAGGAAAGACATCAAGATTGCAATCAGCATTCCCGCCCCTAAAACGGAAAATATTGTTCGCTCAATCACGTTACCGGAAAGCTCCACCCGCATCACCGGATGAAAAGAATACCGAGAAATCAGCATCAAAATGACTATGCTTAGACCAACGAACGAACCAAGTTTGAGCACCAGCACGCCAGGAATATTCACCTCAGGGCCTTCAGGTTTGAAGTAGCTGACCGTATTGACGATCGCCAAAGCCACATAAACCGACATAATTCCTTTGGCGGTCTTGCCCAGCCCGGCGCCAAAATAAAAAACCGCTAAAACAACGAATAAAACCAAAATCGCCGTATTCCAACTGGCGTTATTTTCATGCAAAAATTGTGTCAAACCATCCCAGTTAAGCTGGGAAATGTTGAATGACATTTGTTTTTTGGAATTTGCCTAACAATTAAATTATACAATAACTGTGCCCCTTTGTAAAAGCGGCGCGGATTCACCCGTGTGGATAAAAAATTGATTTTTAATAGCACTTACGATACAATATGATAATGATTTATTGGAAGAAGTCGGTCGAACTTCTTCTTGGTTTGATTAACAAAAATTAATAAAGCATTACCGCTCTACGGAATGCTAAAATTAACTTAATTTATGGACAAAAAGAATGTCATTTCCCTGGTACTGGGTTTGATTATCGGCGCCTTAGCCATTTGGCTGGTGATGTCTTTCACTAGCGCTGGATCAACAATGGTATTACGCCCTGGCGCTATAAACTCAACCACTCCAACCCCAACAACGACCTTAAGCCAGGCTTTTGATTTCACCATGAAGGATGTTAATACCGCCTCGTTTAAAACAAAAGATGGTAAGGATCTTCACTATACCGCTGACTTGAAAGGAAAATTTTATACCGACGCTTCCGGTAAAAAGGCCGCAGAAGTAACCGATGCCACTATAACGAAAATTTCGCCCGCATTGGCAGATGTTTTAAAAAGCACCGTAACAAAGAAAAACCCTGGCACTATTAGCGTTGATGATGCCGCTTTAAAATCTGTTTTAAGCAATAGCACTGATCGGCAAAATCTAGACAAATTCAGCACGACTAATACGGGAACGGCTGCCGATCTCGCCATGGAAACGGCCGCCTTTCAAGCAATGTATAACCTAGACGGGACTTCACCAGAAGCTCTGGCCAATAGAAAAGCTTCTTTTAGCGCAACTGATTCAGTGACTGCTCGTTTCAAGAGTGAATTTGGAGCAGATAGCTGGAAATTGGCAGACGTAGGAAATATTCACTTCAATACTGAATTAGAAAAAGAATTTCAAGGTACGGGGATCACCGAGGCCTTTAAATGGTGGGGTTTCAAAAAGATATGGCAATCTATATGGAATTGCTTCTGGCATGGTAACTGCGATTGGCCCTCAACCTAGTTTCCGCCTCATACAAGACCGCGATTTCTCGCGGTCTTTAGTTTATTTGATTCTCGGATCAGGAATTCAGTTAGCATAAATAAAAACAGTCTGGGCGAAAATCCGGACTGTTTTTTTAGAATGCCTCTAAGGCCCGTTTTTGTTCCCGGGAAAGTTTTGTCGGCGTGGCCACAAACACTTCCACCAACTGATCCCCGCGGCGATTACTGTTCAGATGAGCGATTCCCTTGCCCCTTAGCTTAAAGACCGTCCCGGTCTGCGTGCCGGCAGGGATTTTAAGTACTTCCGGCCCTTCCAGCCCCGGGACCTCTACCCTGTCTCCCAAAGCGGCTTGCCGAAAACTTATCGGGACTTTTGACAAGACATTATAACCGTCACGTTTGAAAATTTTATCCGACTTAATCTTGATTCGCAAATACAAATCACCGGCCGGCCCGCCCTTTTCACCCGCCTCGCCGCGCCCGTCCAGCTGGATCGTCTGGCCGTCATCAATGCCGGCCGGGATCTTGACGGTGAAAGTATCATAATCGCGCACGCGCCCGTCTCCCCCGCACTGCCGGCAGGGATTCTTAGCTGATTTGCCTTCGCCCCGGCATTTCGGACAAGTCGTCACTTGCTGAAAGGCGCCCAAAATAGTCTGGCGCACCGTCCGTACCTGGCCGCGGCCATCGCATTCCGAGCAGGTGACAATCGGGGTGCCCGGCTCCGCTCCGTTACCGTGGCAACGCGAGCAATTCATCCTCTTGAAAATCCGCAGCTGTTTCTGCGTCCCGCGCACTGCTTCCATAAAATCAAGCGTCGCCGTCATCTCAATGTCATCGCCGGGAATCGGTCCCTGGCGCCGCCGCGACCGGCCGCCGAAAACTCCCCCGAAAATATCGCCCAAATCGCCGAAATCAAACTGCTGCGCGCCGCCGCCTCCAAAATTAGAAAAATCGAATCCGCCAAAACCGCCGCCCGGGCCGCCGGGTCCCGCCCCCTCAAAGGTTGAGCCGAACTGGTCGTACTGTGATCGTTTCTGCTTATCGGACAAGACTTGGTACGCCTGATTGATCTCTTTGAATTTTTCCGCGTCACCGCCGTTTTTATCCGGGTGGTGCTGGTGCGCGAGTTTGCGAAAAGCCCGCTTGATGTCGTCATCGGAAGCGTCTTTCCCGACTCCTAAAATTTCGTAGTAATCTTTGGCCATCTTGATCTAGTTAGCTGGTCGTTCGGTTAAATTGGCGGTAACTTCTTTCTCCTCCCCGTCATGCCAGACTTTCAGCTTAACGTTGTCGCCGACCAGGTATTTATTGATCTCCGCGGTCAGATCATAATTTTCATCTATCTTCTGCCCGGCGATTTCCAAAATAATGTCGTTTTCTTCCAAACCGGCTTTATCCGCGGGACTGCCCGGCAAGATTGCCAACTCGCCGCGCTGACTGCCGCGCAACAGCAAGGCTCCGTATTTGACCGGCAAGCTATTCTGCTGGGAAATTTTTTCATTAAGTAAAACATAGCGCACACCCAGGTAGGGGCGAACTATCTTGCCCTGATCCTTGACGCTTTGGATCGCCGGCTTCAGCGTGTTGATCGGCAAAGCGAAGCCGACCGACTGGCCGGAATAATCAACGGCCGTATTGACGCCGATCACTTGCCCGGCCAAATTGATTAGCGGACCGCCGGAATTTCCGGAATTAATCGCCGCATCGGTCTGGATAATATCAGTCAGCCGTTCCGAGGACTGGCCGTAACTGCTGCCGGCAGTGATATTGCGTCCCAAACCACTGACGATGCCGGCCGTCACCGAATTTTGGTATTCACCCAAAGCGTTGCCGATGGCAATTACCGTTTGACCGACTTTAAGGCCACCTGAATCACCCAGTTCCACCGTCGGGAAATTATCTCCTTCAACTTTTAACAGGGCCATGTCATTGACGGAGTCGCGCGCCAGGACCTTTACCTGGTCATAACGCGTCCCGTCCGTGGTGATCACGGTGTAAGCCGCCGCGTCATCCGAGACCACGTGGCGATTGGTCAAAACCAGCCCGTCATTGCTCAAGAAAAATCCCGTGCCGCCGCCGATTTCCTGCATTTGACCTTGTTCCTCGCCGGGTGATTGAAAATAAAACGGGGAAAAGAAGCTGTTTTGGTAAAGCTTGCTGACGTCCTTGGAAACGACGATGCTGACCACGGCCGGCTGGACCTTTTCCACCGCGGCAATCACCGCCGATTCTTCTTCGGCTTGATCCACGGTCGTCGTCAGTCCGGGAATTTCACCCCGCACCTGGTTTTTATCAAATAAATTTCCGATTTTCCCGCCGGTGAAATAACCGACCACGGCACTAACCAAGAAACTCACGAGGAGCGAGACGATGACAACTCCCGCCCAAGGAGTCTTGGGCTTGAGATTGGCAGACGATGCCGGAACAAAATTATTTGGCATTGGTCGATTGTTGAATGCGGGGGTTTCCATATATTTATTAATTTAGCTGATAAGTTCATTAACGACAGTTTAAGGTATTTTTAGAGCTGATTAAACGCCTCAATAATCTTATAAGCCGGCAGGGCAAAAGCCAGATTGGTCGCGCGATTGTCAAAAGCCGTGACCAGGCCGACGACTTGGCCGTGCGCGTTGAACAGCGGCGCGCCGGAATCGCCCAGGGCAATATTCATTTCTAGCTGGATCATTTCTTGAAATTCCCGCCCATTCTTTTCGATCGCGCGCTGCGGCGCGGACACAATTCCCGAGTGCAAAGTATTGGCATAATAGCCCAAGGTATTACCCAGAGAAAAAACTCGCTGGCCTTGGCTTAGCCCGGTCCTAGTGCTGAAAGACACCGCCGGCCAATTAGCGCCGTCAATTTTCAGAAAAGCAATGTCCCGGTCCGGGAATTGCTTCAGCACTTGAGCCGGATACTTATCACCCCGGGCAGTAATGACCGTATAATTTTCTCCGGCTAAGATATGGTCGTTGGTCACGATCACTCCCTCGGCACTGACAAAAAAACCAGTACCGCCGCTGATCTCGGTCGTGCCGTCTTCATTTTTAGTCCCATCGAAAAAAATCCGCGACAAGCCTTCCACTTGACTAGTCGCCACGATACCGACGACGCTTCCGGATACCCGTCTGACCTGGGACTCTAAAGAAACGGAAGACTGATAAATGACCATCCCGGCCAAAAAAACGCCGATCCCGATCAGGAGGATGATAGTCGCCACTAGTTTTTTTTGTCCCGAGTCATTCATAAATTTCGAAAAAATTAGGCCGCGGAGATCTTGTCCGACGGGCTTTTGCTCAAATTTTCGCTCCACTTGCCGCAGCGGTCGCCCCAGCGGGCGATAACTTTACCGCTCTCGCGGAATTCCACCACCTCGCATTTGTTGGCGCAGTCCATGCACTGGAAAGCCGTGGTTTTGAAATCTGTCTGGGCGATATTGAACCCCTTGAACTTAGTCTTGGCCGGCTGCGCTTCTTGCGCCAGGATAGCCGCCCCGATCGCACCCATCACATCGAAGTGCTTAGGTATCGTGACTCTTTTTTGCAGGGCCTTCTCGAATTCTGACTTAATCCCTTTGTTGGCGGCCACGCCCCCCTGGAACACAATCGGCTCCTGAATGTCCTTCCCCTTGGCCACGTTATTAAGATAATTGCGCACCAGCGCTTCGCACAAGCCGCGGATAATATCTTCCCGGCTCGCTCCGGTTTGCTGCTTGTGGATCATGTCTGATTCGGCAAACACCGTGCACCGGCCGGCAATATTGACGTTCGTCTTTGATTGCAGGGCCAGATCGCCAAAATTCTCGATTTTGATCCCTAGCCGACCGCACTGCTGATCCAAAAAAGAACCAGTGCCGGCGGCGCAAACGGTATTCATGGCAAAATCCGTCACGACCCCGTCGCGCAAAATAATAATCTTCGAATCCTGTCCGCCAATTTCCAACACGGTTTTGACGCCCGGAATTTCCTGGGCCGCCGCCACCGCGTGCGCCGTAATCTCGTTTTTGACGACATCGGCACCAACCAAAACTCCGGCCAGATTGCGGCCGCTTCCAGTAGTTCCTACGCCAGCCACCTCACAATCTTTCAGCTTGGGCTCAATCTCGGCGATCCCTTTTTTGACCGCCTCAATCGGCTGGCCGTGAGTGCGGATATAAGTCTTAGCCAGCAGGTGCCCGGCTTCGTCCAGGGCAATGACATTACAGCTGACCGAACCGACATCAACTCCTAAATAAACTTTTTTCATAAATTACTTTTTAAGCTCTTGGCGTCTTAATAAATCGGCAAAAGCTTCCAATCGCGTTTGGTAAGCGGTATCGGAAGCATGGGTATCGCGCATATAGTGGATGATCGGCACGCGAAAATCTCGGGCGATCCGGTCGAGAATCGGCTTGAACATAATATCCGGCATACAGCCGAACGATTGGAAATGCACAATGCCTTTGGCGCCGCGCTCCAGTTGATCGACAATCTCGCCGATGCCGACGTCGAAATAAGAACCCGGGATAGATTTTAGGTATTTTTGGGATTTCTTCTGGTACCGGCGAAAGCGACGGTGATAATACCCGCCGGGCCAGATCTTGTTGCCTCCCATGAAAAGCAGGGAAAACGACTGAGGCTGCTCGACGGCCACGCCCAGCCGGTTCAATTTTCTGATAGTATCAAAATTGAAAAACGGTTCATGGATTTTGAATAGATCACCGGCCAGAGCCACCTTGATCACTAGCCTAGTCTGACCCAGCTTGATCCGACCGAAATCATTTTTAGCCCGGCCCAGAATCTCTTTGGCTTGGCGCCAACGCCGGACCTTTTCCAGTTCCCTTAACCAGCGCGACAACCAGGCATCGACGCTGCCGGCGACAACTTCGCGCGGGCGAGCCTGATTAGCCAAATCGTTGAGACGATCCGTCGCATCCAGCGTCGCGCTATAAACCAATATGCCCATAAGCATTTTCGGGTAAGACGGCCCGCCCATGATTTTTTTAAGGATCTGGAATGATTTCTTGGCGCCGTAGCCGCTCCAGCTGTAAACCGTGAACTCGGGATAGCCTTCCCGGCGGACTATTTTCTGGATTCCTTCCCACAAGTCCAGATAGCGGCAGGCTCGAATATTACGGATCCCGTGCACAAAAAAGGCATTGATCTTGCGCCGGGCCAGCTCGCGGCAGAAACCGAGATAAATCTTAAAAGGCAAACAGGCGTATTCGGGCGATTTGGCTTCACCCCAGGTCAGCATTTCTTCCGTCAGCGGCGGCAAATCAGAAAATTTCTGACCGAAATATTGAAACATCGCCCGCATCGCCAGGTATTCGTTCAAAGCCGGATAAGACGCGTAAGTCATATGATTATTTCAGCATGTCAATAAAAGCATCCAACCGGGTGGTCAAACCAGCCTCCCCCGTGGACTCATCGATGGAAATGATCGCGACGGGTTTGCGCCGGCGCAAATCGGCGATGACCGTTTCTTCCACCATAAAATCAGGGCCGCAGTTGAAAGGGATCAAATAAATTATCCCGGCGATATCCGGTCGCTGACCGAAATGCCGTAGCGCTCCGTATTCCTCATTAGTCAAATACCAGTGGGATTGAGAGTGAAACGGCAGCTGTCGGAAATTGAGACGCAGTTCTTCCGGATCAATCATCTCCAGGGTCTGCACCCGGTAGCCGCGCTGATTTATCTTTTTGATTAGTTCCAGGTTGGCCGACTCATCATAAACAATATACGGGCGCCCGACCAGAGCCATTTTTTGAGGCAGATCCCCCGTATTGACTTTTTTCTTTTCCAGGATTTCCAGCGGTGTGCGGTTGTTTTTGGTGCGCTCGGCGAGAAATAATTGGTACGACGCCAGCGCCTGATCAAAAGCGTGCCGGACCACTTCCCGGTTTTTCCCTAGCTGCCGGCCAAAATCTAACCAGGGTCCGTCGACGATTTGATTATCATGGAAAGACATGACCGGACGCAAAATCTTAAGATCGGGGAACTCCGCCTCCATGACATCCGGCATGCCCACGAAATAGGGGCAGAAGTAAGTAGACGTCCCATAAGTCCCCGCTCCCCAACTACATTCATCCATCTGCGGCAAGAGAACAAAGTCGACCCGGCCGCGTAAATCTAAAATATGGCCATACATCACTTTCATCGGCAAACACAACTCGCTATTGGCGACTTTCAGGCCGGCGGCTAAAAGATTTCGGTTAGTCGGCGCGGAAACAACCACGTCAAAACCGAGCGTCTCCAGAAACGTTTTCCAAAAAGGATAGTAAAGATAATATAGGCCCGCGCGCGGGATCCCAATCGTCATACGATAAATGCCGAACGGCCCTGCCTGCTCCAAGCAGGGCCGCGATAATTAAGACTGCCGCTTAAAATTATTTTTTCCGGTCATCTTTAACCTTGCCCTCAACCGGCTCATCCTTGCCCGCTTTGCCGGCCGAAGCGCCCGGGGCGGATGAAGACTGGGCCGCCTGGTACATTTGCGTGCCGACCTTCTGGATTTCCGCCGATAGTTCTTCCGCCGCTTTCTTGATCTTGGCCAGATCATCGCTGTCTTTAACTTTTTTCAGAGCCTCGACTTTTTCCTGGACCGATTTCTTCACCTTGTCATCGACCTTGGTACCGGCATCTTTCAAGACTTTCTCCGTCTGGAAAACCAAGGACTCTGCCTTGTTCTTCTCTTCAATCAATTCGCGCTTCTTTTTGTCTTCGCCGGCGTGCACCTCGGCGTCTTTCCGCATTTTTTCAATTTCCGCGTCGGTCAATCCGGAAGAAGCGGTAATCGTGATGTGTTGTTTTTTGTTAGTGGCCTTATCCAGAGCGGAAACATTGAGGATCCCGTTGGCGTCAATATCGAATTTGACTTCGACTTGAGGCACCCCCCGCGGCGCCGGCGGAATGCCGTCCAGGATAAACCGGCCCAGCGATTTGCAATCAGCCGCCATCGGGCGTTCCCCTTGCAGCACGTTGATTTCGACCGAGGGCTGGTTGTCGGAAGCCGTGGAAAAAATTTGTGTTTTTGACGTGGGAATAGTGGTGTTTTTACCAATCAAGGTGGTATTCACCCGGCCCAAGGTTTCGATTCCAAGCGACAGCGGCGTCACATCCAACAACAAAACGTCCTTAACGTCTCCCTGCATCACGCCTCCCTGCAGCGCCGCGCCCAGGGCAACTACTTCGTCGGGATTAATCGACTTGTTCGGCTCTTTGCCGAAAAATTCTTTGACAATCTGCTGGATTTTCGGCATCCGTGTCTGCCCACCGACCAGCACCACCTCGTCGATTTGACTTTTATCCATTTTGGATTCTTCCAGGGCCCTTTTCAAGGGCTCCATGGTTTTTTCCACCAAATCAGCCACCAGCTCTTCCAGTTTGGCCCGAGTCAGTTTCATGTTCAAGTGTTTGGGACCGGAGGCGTCAACCGTGATAAACGGCTGATTAATCTCCGTTTCGTTCGTCGAAGATAGTTCGCACTTAGCTTTTTCCGCCGCCTCTTTGACCCGCTGCAAGGCTTGCTGGTCTTTTTTAAGGTCAATGCCCTGGTCTTTTTTGAATTCTTCCAAAATCCAATCCATGATACGTTGGTCAAAATCATCGCCGCCCAGATGAGTGTCGCCAGTGGAAGCCTTGACCTCAACGGTATCATCGCCCACTTCCAAAACCGAAACATCAAAAGTGCCGCCGCCCAGATCGTAAATCACGATCTTTTCGTTTTTCTTCTTATCAAAACCGTAAGCCAGCGCCGCCGCGGTCGGTTCATTGATAATTCTTTTCACGTCAAAACCAGCGATTTTTCCGGCATCCTTGGTTGCCTGACGCTGGGAATCGTCGAAATAGGCCGGCACGGTGATGATCGCCTCTTTGATGTTGCCGCCCAATTTTGCTTCCGCGTCAGCTTTGAGTTTCTGCAAGACCATCGCCGAAATTTCCGGCGGCGTGTACCACTTGTCACCCATCTTGATTTCGACGCTGTTATCGCGTCCTTCCCGAATTTCAAAAGGCATCAACGCTTTGTCGCGCTGGACTTCCGGATCAGAAAAACGGCGCCCGATAAAGCGCTTAGCGCTAAAGATAGTGTTTTCCGGATTCATGGCCGCTTGGCGCTTGGCCACTAGGCCGACCAGACGCTCGCCGGACTTGCTTACGGCCACAACTGACGGCGTTGTCCGATTGCCTTCTTTGTTTTCGACAATCTTGGAATTACCGCCTTCCACGACTGACATCGCTGAAAAAGTTGTTCCCAAATCGATTCCGAGAATTTTTGACATGGTATTTAC
>CALEFQ010000090.1 GCA_937877125.1 uncultured bacterium
GATATCCACTCGTGACTGGAGTTCAGACGTGTGCTCTTCCGATCTACCGTTTTTCTAGTCGCGCCCAGGCCGTGCGCTAAATTTTCGGCGTTGGCGATGACCAAATCCGGCTCATGTTTGGCCTTAAGACCAGACAAAGCTTTTTTGACCGCCTGGCGGCCCGCTTTACCCACAATGTCGCCGAAGAAAAGTATTTTCATAAGATTAGTTTAAACCACTCTCAATCAAATGACAATAAAATTCCCCCTTAATCAGGAGGAATTTTATACCAAATCTTAATCGGAAAAAAGAAGTATTACAAAAATTATACTTACTCATCACACCAGCAATGAACACCCCATACTGCATGATGAAAACCACCAGTTCCCGATTCGTCCAGCAAATAAAACGACATTCGACATGTCGTACACCCCCCCCCTTGCGGCACACAGGAAATATTACCCCCAGCGGCAGAAGGTACACAGGAGAGGTCTGGCGCTTCGCGCGGTATCTCTCCCTCGCCAGGATTTCGATTGTTTCCACTCCGCAAAACAAAATCATTATATTTTTCCTCGCCTCTGTCGGTCATGACAATAACTCGATCCGCGATTTCAGGAGGAATTACGACCGTATTTTGGTCAGCATAATACGGTTGTGCCTCCGATTGTACTTTTGGCTGTCTTTGGGTCAAAAAGGTGCCGACGCCAAATTGTGATCCCAGTAAAAACCATAAACCTGCCGCGACAACCCCAATGATAACAACTACTAAAATGACTTTCTTTGTTTCCATTGTTTTATTAATTAACTATTAATAACCAACTATTTCAATTTTACCACAAAAGATCGACAAGGTAAACAAACCAAAACCCCCGTTTATGAGCGGGGGCTTAAAATTACCTAGCGTAATCTTCCACTCGCATCTCGCGGATGACGGTTACTTTGATTTCGCCGGGATATTTGAGATTGGCTTCCACCTTGTCGGCAATTTGACGCGCCACTTTTTGGGCGCCGTAATCATCAATTTCTTTCGGCTGGACGAAAACCCGCACTTCGCGCCCGGCCTGGATAGCGTAGGCCTTTTCGATCCCGGAGAAGCTAAGCGCCACGTTTTCGAGATCGGTCAGACGCTTGATGTATTCCTCGTAGGAATCTCGACGCGCTCCCGGCCGCGAAGCGGAAATCGCATCCGCCACTTTGACAATAATCGCTTCCACCGATTTGCACGGCACGTCTTCATGGTGCGCCTCTAAGGCATGGATTACCTTGTCGTCAAAATTGAAGCGCTTCAAGATATCACGGCCGATTTCAATATGGGTTCCCTGAATCTCGTGATCAACGGCCTTGCCGATGTCATGGAAAAGGCCCGCCGTTTTGGCGATAGTCACATCCGCTCCGAGCTCTTCCGCTAAAATCCGAGAAATATGGGAAACCTCCAGAGAATGCTTTAAAACATTTTGGCCGTAACTGGTCCGGTATTTCAAACGTCCCAGCAAACTAACTAATTTAGGATCAACTCCGGCAATACCGACATCGTAAACAACCGCTTCGCCGGCTTCTTTGATATTTTTGGCGATCGCTTTTTTGGCCTCAATAACCGAATCCTCAATGCGCGACGGATGGATCCGGCCGTCAGCCATCAGTTTCTCCAGGGCCATCTTGGCTACCTGGCGGCGGATCGGATTGAATCCAGAAATTACAATCGCTTCCGGAGTATCATCCACGACAATTTCAACGCCGGTCAAGGTTTCCAGGGCTTTGATATTTCGTCCTTCGCGACCGATAATTCGGCCCTTCATCTCGTCATTGGGCAAGGAAACCGTCGTGGCGGTTGATTCCGCGGTATGCGAAGTGGCGATGCGCTGAATCGCCAGATTGAGAATCTCGCGCGACTTTTCTTCAAAAGCCTCTTCGCCTTCCGCTTCCAACTGCTTAATCCGCTTCAGTAAGCGGTCTTTCATGTCTTTTTCGGTCAATTCCAGCATCAACTCTTTAGCCTTTTCCCGCGATAATCCGGCTACTTTTTCCAGTTTGGCCAGCTGCTGGCGCCTGATTTCGTCTAACTCTTTGCGGACATCCCGCGCTTTCTGCAGACGCTGGTTCAAATCTAGGTCCTTTTTGTCCAGTTCGTCGTACTTTCGGTCGATCTGCTCCTCGCGACGTTCCACCCGGCGTTCCATCTCGATCAGTTGCGAGCGCCGCTCTTTTTCTTCACGCTTGGCTTCTTCGATCAGCTTGATCGATTTTTCATTGGCTTCCAAGACGACTTCTTTTTGCTTCGCCTTGGCTTCTTCGATTAGTTTTTCCGCCTTGGCCTCGGCACTGTCTACCGCCCGCTTGGCCATCGACTGGCAAACCATGTAACCAATTCCGATTCCGAGCGCAATACCAACAACGCCTAAAACAATCCCGATAATAGTTTCCATAGAATTTAGGTGTTCGGTGTCGTCTACTTCAAAACCCGCCTCAAGAGCGTTAACAGACCTCTTTTGATTGACGGATTGAAAGTGACATGTGTTTTGTAGCGAGAGCTTTCCGAGCCGGGATTAAGAGCGTGACTGCTGTTTTAGCTCCCTAAGGAGAGAAAAAAGTTTAATTAAGGCTAACTTCCGCACCTCCGACAAACACGGGAAACACCGAAAATTAAGTGACAAAACAATTCTTTGCCCGCGATGGGCGGGCATCGACTACTATCATCTTAGCGCAGGGGGTATTTCACGTCAAGAAAATAAAAGTTCCTCACCTGACGGTGAAGAACTTCAAGCTTTGGCCTGGATTAGTGTCCGGCCTTGATATGGGCCGCCAAAAATCCTTGCTGTTGTCCGATATACTGCTTTAAGACCCTGGAAACGAACCGGTATTGTCGGGCTCGCTCCGCTAATAGATCCGCCAATTCCGGCATCACCTGCAGGGGCGGCGCCAGAGCTCGAACGGCTTTTATTTCGCCCGTTCGCTCATCACGGTAGTCAAAAGGCTCCCCTTTCATAAACTGGAGCAAGTCGCGCCAATCTCGTTCCAGGCTACCCTGGCCGAGATCCCCGAGCCACTCCCGCTGGACTTCCGGAAATTCCGTCATTATTTCTGATACCGCCTGAGAACATTCCCGGAGCGCGTCACCGGCCGCCTCCATTTTGACGGCCGCTTTTTTGAAAGAGATCCGCCAATAATCAAGATAGGCCAGCATGACTACTTCTTTTGACCAATCAGTCAGCTTCTTCGCCTGGGCGCTACGCAATAGCTGACCCAGCTCCTTATTCGCTTCCAGCCCCCGGCACGAATTTTGAACGGCCGGACTTAGAACCGGCAATTCCGGAAAGGCCTTCAGAACCGGTTCCTCCCAGTCTTTTACCGCCCCCCTTACCGTCAAAAGACACTTTTTCATCCGATCCCTCCTTTCCGGGAAATTTTGCGATAATCGGAATACTAATACTGCCAAACCAGCCTGTCAATCCGGCCATAATGGATAAAAAAGAAGACGTCTCCAAAGAGACGTCATTCGAGAAACTCAATTCACTGATGATTTGCCCGGTGCTAGATAATAACTGGATCTTTCCAGAGATTTTCCCAGACAGTTTTTCCGGTAATATTGGCAGACTCGTCTGAAGTCGCGGGAGCGGGTCTTTGCCTGATCCGGCCGCTTCCAGATGGGAACCGATATGGTTCTTCAGGATTGTCCGTATCGCCTCGGGATCAGAAGTCAAAAGAGTGCTATCCTCCGGCCGATAATTCGCCACGACCAGAAGCTTCCCTTCCTCCATCGACATCTGCATCGTTATCGGATACGACTTCGGAATCAAGCGAATTCTGGTGAAAGGCCAGGAAAAAGTTGACTCGACCAGTTGACCGTTCTTGCGCCAAACAATATCCGAATTGTAGCGCGGATAATACGAGCAGGAAAGCGCAAAGACGACCAAAGTAGCCAAATAAATTCCCCATAATCGCCAGCTTGATTTAGCACCAATCAAGCAAAACGAGACGGTCCCAAGCACCAGAGCCGAAAGAACGAACAGAGTACCAATGGGATAGATTTCACTTTCAGGCGGGACCGGGAATTCACCTAGCTCCAATACTGCCGTGTGCCACATTA
>CALEFQ010000091.1 GCA_937877125.1 uncultured bacterium
TTTTAATAAACTCAGCTTTGTTTTTAGCCACGAGCAGTTCTTGCTCGTCGGTGCTGCCGGTGCCGATCACTGTTTCCGGGCTGACGACACAAGGAAAACCCATTGACATTGCCTCCAGTATTTTATTTTTGGCGCCGGTGCCGTAAGTCAGTGGCGAAACATAAATGGTTCCGCCGGCGCAGGCTTGGGCGACGTCAGGGACAAACCCGGTGACAATGATTTGCTGATCGCGAGCGGGCAGATCGGTAATGTCGGCGGGCGGGTTTTTGCCAATAATTTTGAGCCGGATATCGGGGATTTTCTTTTTCAGCATCGGCCAGACATCACGAACAAAATACCGGACCGCGTCGGCATTGGCGATGTAGCTTAGGATGCCGGTAAAGATCAAAGTGGTCGGTTTTTCGACCCGCTCGATCAGCGGAAACTGTTTGGTATCAACCCCGATCGGGATGGCGGTAACGTTTTTTATTCCCAGAGTTTTGAGGTAGTCGCGATCGCGCGGGGAAACGGTGATGACTTGCTTTACCCTGGGGAAATAGAGCTTCTCAATTTTTTCTGTCCACCGGGCCTGGCGTTTCAAGTAAGCCTTTTTTAGGGCGCTGGAAGTTTCCTGGAGCAAGGTTTTAAATAACAAGCTGTAAGAGTCGTGCGTGACGATGACCGTCTTTTTCAAATCCAGATCATCGGCGTATAACGCCAGCATGGGAGGAAAAATCACGGCTTGGTCATAAGTTTCTTTTTTCAAGGCGCGATGGGCTTCCGGCCGGTCGTATTGATAGAGGTGCCAGGGAATAGGAATTTTAGCGGTAAGGCTTTTTAGGAAGCCTTGGACTTTCTTGGCACGAGGTTTTAGGTATAAGCATTCAAATGGTATTCTGAATCTGGAGAAGTCGGCCGCTTGCTGCTTGGTGCCGGTCAGGCACAGCAGTTTTATTTGATCGCCTTGCTGGCGGAAATATGGCAATAAAGAAAAAAGAGTATGGACTAGGCCATCTTGGTGCGGCGGATAAGGGATAGCGTGTGACAGGATCAGTATTTTCATATCTTTAACTTATCAGGAAAATCAAGGTTATTCAATGAAAGCGCCCTTAAGGAAAATCCTCAAGGGCGCGGTCTTATCAGGGATGTGGGTAGAGAACTAGTCCGGATCGGGGTGGTATCATTTTTGCCCCGTTGTACTCTTCACCATCTGCATTCCAGAGAGATTGCTTGAAAATACAGAGCTGAGGCTTGAGCGTCGGGTTGAAAAGGCAAAAGCCGTTTTCGAAGTGACGACACCAAACGCCCTCTGTTGTCTTGACGGGCTCTTCGGTCGCTCGGCCGAGATCTCTTTCGTACTCTCGGTAAGTCCAAAGCGTGCAATGGCACTGGACCGATAGGTCGTAGAAGTAATGAGCCCCAAAAATTGTGGCCAGTGCCAGACCGGATCGCATTTTTTCCAGATCGTTTTCTTCGCCGCAGACGTTGACGATTGTCAATTTAGGGTCACGGCAATGCGACATGGCGTCGCGCAGTTTGGAAATGACCCGGTTGAGATCATTATCTTCCTTGAGAGTATCCTCAAAAAAGACACCATTGACCTGTTCCATCCGATTGGACGGGAAGTAGGCGCCGTTCTGAGAGATTACGATTGCGTCGGGGCAGGCTTTCCGCAATTGATAGAAGAGGTCGGCCACTCCCGAAAACCATTGGTTGTTCAGCGTGCCGGGAAGATCGGCGCGGCCGTCTTGGTCGGCGTCGATTTCGCTGGATGACCAGGCGATTTCCCACCAGACGTCATCAAAGTAAACTCCCTGATGCCAGGTCGGATGTCGAGCGAACGTGCGGTCGCGGATCGAGGCGATGACAAGATTACGCCAGGGCTTGGTCGTGAGATTCAGGAGATAAGCTCCCGGCCAATTGCTCAACCTTTGTCCGTTTTCTTTGTAGAGCCACATTTCCGGAGTAATTCGGGAATGAAGTTGGTGGACCGGGCCGTTGATCGGCTCGTTGTTGTCCATCTGGCCTTCCGGAAACTGCTCGAGAGACAAGTACGGGAGCTGAATGATGTCCGGCCGGATTAGGTGGATCCGATCCAGTATTTCGGGGTTGTTGACCTCGTCTTCGGCACCGGTGATTACGACTTCGAAATACCGGCCGAGGATATCGGCCTGTTCCGGCGAGAGTCGCGGCAGCAGGGCATAGGCGCCCAGCTTTGGGTTGACCCGCACAATCTTCTGGGTTGGCGTTTCGGTTATTGCCGGTTGAGGTTTAGGAGTATGCTTCGGAGCGCATCCCAATCCCAGCCAGCAAAACTGGACACAGGCACCTGTAATAAAAAGAACAATCCGTTTCATGATTTACCTCCTTTTCCTGACGTTAAATTACATCACCACAAGACAAAAAGTTATACCAAAAAAAACTAATCCTGTCAATAAAACCTGGTATTCTGGTATAAAGGATCGCCTAATTTTGCAACAGGACTCCGTCTTTTGACCAAATATGGACCTCCGACACCGGATCGCCGCCGGTGGTTCGAAGGGTCCGATTCAGCTTCACCCCTTGTTCTGATTCTGTCGGGTTTACCAGGACTAAGCCTTTTTCATAACTGCGTTGCCAGACGCCATTGCTTAATCTTTGCGCCTCGCTTACCGGCAATCCTAAATCCAAATCGTATTCATCGAACCACCAAATCTTATCGTGCCAGCCGCTCGGTCCGGTGCTCATGGCGAAATATCCGTTGCCGAGCAGGGTTGTGGCTAAACCGTACCGCATGGTTTGCCGGGAATTTTCGTCTTGGCCTTCGGCGTGGATAATTACTAAACCCCTGGACCCGGGGGCCTGCAAATCGGCGAGATATGATTCTCTGGTTTTATTCCAGTCGCCGTATTCGGTATTGGGAAAACCTTCGAACATATTGCCGTTGATGTCGGGATAATAAAGATCGCCACCGTTGGTAATGGTTAAAATGTGTTTGGCTTTGTGCGTGTTGAAATTCCGGAATGCGGTGCGCGTTCCTTCTTGCCAACTGCTGTCAATTTCCGCTGCGGCATCAGCTCGGCCGTCATTGTTGATATCGAGATTGCCGTTATTTAACCAAGAAATGGTTTCCAGGACCTCGTCGAAAAATATGCCGTCCCATAAGCCACTGTCGATAATGGCGCGTCGCGAAAAATTGCCGACGTAATGCTGCCATTTTTGATTATTGACACTTGGGCAATATTTGGTGATATTCAGCATCCGAGCTCCGGGCCAAAAGGAGGTATAGTTTCCGGCGCGATCCAAAAGCCACCAGGATTCGTCGATTCCTGCCAGCATCTGATGGAAAATTCCGTCGGGCGGCTCATTGGTATCTACGTCTTTGATCGGGAACTCAATCAAATCAACGTAGGCAAAAATCAAGATATGCGGATTAGCTTCCCGGATTTTTAGCAGCGCCTCAGGGTTGTTTAACTGGTTTTCGGCGCCGGTGATCAAGATATCGTATTTGGCCAGCTTAGCTATTTGGTCATCGCTGATAGTAGGAACAAGATAATAATTAGCGGTTCGAGGAAAACGGTGTTCGGGCCAGGCCACGGCCGGTTTGTTTACGGTCGGAGTCGTAACCGGAGTCGGGGTGGAAATCGCGGGGGTCGGGGATGGCGGTAGGGCTGACGGGTTAGGGGGATTAACACTAGCGGACGCCGCCGGTGAGTTTTGCCGAGACGGGGTCGGAGTCGGGGCAATCGTTCCGACGGCGGAAGTTCGCCCCGTATACTCGTCCACGACGCGTTGATTAATGACCGGAAAAGATATGCCGGTCGCCGCCTTTTGGTTTTGGGCATAATTCGTCCAGATCAGCGCGACAATAAGCCCGGTTGCAATTACTGTCAACAGGATCAGGGCGAAGCGTATTTTTTTGTCTTGCCAAAAACCCAGCATATTAATTCTAGACTATTTCTTCTAAACGTTATATCATAGCATAAAGTCCCAAATAAATCAATTGTCTTCAGGTTTGCTGAAAGCGCCGGCGCTGGTTTGGCGGTTCACCTAAATTTTTAATAAATCGGCAGGAAATATCTCATGCGGATCGTAATGGCTCACAAAGAATACTCAATTAGAAGCGGCGCCAGCCGTCATGTTTTTGAGTTGACTTCACTGCTGGAATCGGCCGGCCATGAAGTTATTCCGTTTTCGGTGATCGATGAGAAAAACATTACTTCTCCTTATGACAAATATTTTGTTTCGGCGGCCGATTTTTCTACTCC
>CALEFQ010000092.1 GCA_937877125.1 uncultured bacterium
AAGACAGCGGACCTTTACCGCCCAGGGTAATTTGGGACTGGTTGAAATCACATAATTTGCTTAATTCCGGATACTTGTCCGGGGCGCAAACACTTTCGCCCTGAAAAACCCAGCGAAAATCCATTTCTTCGGTATTGGCATCGCCGCCCAAAACATTTACTTTCAAATTGACTTTGGACTGGTCATCCGCTCCCACCGGCAATACTTTTTTATCGGAAAACAGGGAGATTTCAAGTTTTTCGCGCTGACTGGGATGAACGCGCCGGGTGGCCTGCGCGACATACACTTTCTTGCGGGAACTAAGGCCGACCGCCGACACGTCAAGGTCATAATAGCCGGTGCCGATCGCCTGCTCCGGCACAAATTTCAAGACACTTTGTCCTTCACCCAGATAATCATCTTCGTCAACATAACCGTCGCCGTCGGTATCGCCATTAAGCGGATCCGTTCCCAAGATATATTCTTCCACGTTGGTCAGCAAACCGTCGCTGCCCCCGGGATAATACTTATTTCCCCGCGAATCGACCAGCCCGGCTACCACCGTCACGGGAGTGCCTTCATCCTGATTGACAAAACGATCCATTACCGCGCCGTCCCGATCGGGATCGTCATTCGGCAAAACTTCTTCGATTGTGGCATAGGTCCGGCCGTTGACCGAGCGTCCGACAAATTGCTGGCGCTCCCAATTGTCATCCATGCCGTCGCCTTCCGGCTGGCCGTCGCCATTAACATCGTCTAAATCCTCCGCTGGCTGGCGTGTAATCCACTCGCAGCAAGAACCGTGCCCCTCGGGCAATTTGAGTGACGATGCTTCGGCCAGCAATCCGCCCGCCAAGACGCTATTGTAGTTGGCCGTTTTACCGGTCACGCTGTCGCGCACGCACCAGGAATAATAAATGTTATCGTTGCGGGTCCGATAGTTTTCCGGCACGGCCGTGAACGAAGCCTCTTCGCCGCGGGGCAAGCCAGGCGTCATCGCCTGGACGGCCACGGTCGGATTTTCGTTTTCATTATCCGCTTTCCAGGAAAGATATTTGGCTGTGTCGCCCATTTTCCAATTCCATCTAAGACCGTTAATTGACGTACGGAAAGGATCCCCGCTAGGCTTGCGCGGACGTTGACTGCTGCTCTCGGAACACGGCGCCGAGGTCGGATCGCCTTCGGTCACACAACCGCAGCCGCCGTCGAATTCGCACTCGGGGTAGCCGTCAAAATCATCGAATTCGGACGACACCTCCAGTGCTTCCAGGGTGATATTGCTGTATTGCGCTCCGGGCTCCGCCGGAAACGCTGCGCTGTTAGCCAGCCCGGCGACGCCGAAAACAATTGTTTGATCCTGGGCTTTGAACGTTGAGGGCAGGGGCAATTCCGAAACATCAGTTTGCCCGGTAACCGAATCGGTGACCTCAACCTTCGTGACATCCTCATCCCAGGAAAAAGTAAAATGATACGATCGCTCGGGTATCCAGCCGGCCGGATCTATTTTTACGTTTTCATCCTCCCAGGCGCAATCAATCTGCAGCTTGAATTGGAATCCCGGACCGTCAAAAGGCAATTGGGCGCGCTTGCGAAAATGAATCCAGTAGCCGTGATTGGCAAAGGCGGTTGGCTGGGCCGCGTCAAACATGGCGAAAATTTGGTGTTTTTCCAGATTGGCCTGGCTTAATCCGGTCACGTCAAAGTCGAGCTGTCCCTTGATGATTGAGCCGCCGGCCGCCTGACCGACGCTCCAGGACGCGCCGGAATCGAGCGACGGCGTGGAAACCGACGGGAAGGTCAAGGTCGCCGCGGCCGCGGGAGCCGATAACCCGAGCCAAAATAAAAACCCAGCAGTCACAAGCGCACTGCCCCAAGCAAAGCGACGAAAAAATTGGACGCGCCGAATCACAGATGGAAAAATTATTTCTTAGATACGCGATTTTCTAAAAACCGGCTGGCCTTAGGGTAAATCAAAATTAGCCCGAAAAAGACTCCGGCCAAGATCGCGGCATAAAGCAACACCTGGCGGAACACCTCGGGGATCTGGGAAAAAACCGCGGCCAGCGCGCTGAAGAAGGGATTGGCTTGCCCGACGGCCGCGGGCGACAAGCCCACGACGATCTTGATCGAATCACTGGCGGTTTCCGGCGGATCATCATCCAGGGCGTTAACTGCGAAACTGACATTGTAGACCTGCCCGACAGCCGCGTCCGCGGGAACATCTAAGGTATATAAATACCGGTCCCCGGGCAAAAAAGTGTCATAAAAATCAGACGTGACTTCCTGGCCGTTGACGACCCAACGGGCCACCCAGCCGTTCTTCCCGACAAAATTTTCCTGGACGGCGCCCAAACCTATTTTTTCTCCCGGGGAAACAGAAATGTAACGAGTGGCGGCCGAGGCAACCTGATCGCTGTAGTTTATCCGGTCGGCTGGTTCAGAAATCGACACCTGCGGCCCGCCGACTCCGAACTGCCGCGTGCCGTTGGCGAATTCCCGCGCCCGGTTCGGATCCTTGATTTTCACCGAGACAGTGTGACTCGCCCCGGCTTCGCCGTCGGAAACCAAGAGATACACGGACTGGCCCAGTCCCGACTGATTCGTCTGGTTAACGCCGTCATAACTCCAAATGAAATTAAGCTCGGCCGCTGGCTGGGTCGCGGTAATCTCGTCGATCTCGGCGATGCAAATCGGTAGGACTTCGCCGCTGTTTTGGGGGACCGAATTTATTTCTCTCGTTTGCTCGCCGCAAACAGTCGTCAGTGTTACCGCATAGGCCACCGGCAAAGACAAAGTGGCTTCCGCCTCAACCCGGCTCATCTGATCACGAACTTTCACCTTGACGGTATAGTCTTCGGCGGTCGGTTCGGGTAAATCCAGCAAATTGATTCCGCCCGCCCCGAATTTCAATTCCGCCCGGCCGACATTGCACTGCTCCGCATTCTCGTAACCGGACTGATCACAGGCCGAATCACCGTTGAAAGACCACTCGTAATACAAAACGCGATTATTGTCCGTACCGGAAATAGTGTCGGCTTTGATAATCAGGCTTTGGTCGGATCCGAAAGTCATTGCGTCCTTATTGGCGCTCAATTCGATCTTTAGCTGGTCGTCATTACCGATAAATATGCGCTGTTTGGTGCTGGTCAGAGCCGCTTTTTTCCGGCCGTCGATCCCCACCACCGACACGCCCATATCATAATACCCGTTGGGGCCGGCCGGTTTTTCCACGGTAAAGGGTATATTTGACTGGCCGACGCCGACATAATCCATTTCATCACCGGATCCGTCACCGTCGGTATCGCCATTCAGCGGATCAGTCCCAGCAATGTATTCCTGGATATTGGTAAACACGCCGGTCCGGCCAGTGACATATTCATTACCCCGGCTATCCACCATGGCTGGCGCGACTGTCAAATATTGCCCCTGCTCATTTTTAAAATTATTGGCCACAAAGCCATCCTGGTCCGGATCGTCACCAGGCGCGATCTGTTCAATCGTTGTGTAATTAGTACCCGCCCGTCCGATAAATTTTTCGCGTTCCCAATTATCATCCAGGCCGTCCTGATCACTGTCAACTGCCGGCGTCCGAGTAATCGGACCGCAACAACCTTTTTCATCAAACGGCTTATCCGAAACATTCTCAGCCCTGGTTCCCCCCGCAACCACGTTGTTCATCGGCCAAACTTTGTCACCATCAATCAAACACCAGGCATAATAAAGGTTATTCGGGCGCGTCCGGAAATTAAGAGCGTTCGCCACCGCGCCGATCTGATCTCCTTCTTTCGGCGATGGGGGCGCGAACTGTAATTCCACCGAGGGGGGAATCTGCATCTCTTTCTCTTTGGAATCCCATTCCCCAAATATATCTTCTAATTTCCAGTCAAACTTGATTGACCAATGGTCAAAACGAAACGGAAACTGATCAAGAACCGTGGCTTCACGCTTGTTTCCCGTTTCGGCCAGATCCTCGCACGGCACCGGGTCAGCCAGAGAACCGCCCACGCAGGAACAGGCTCCGTAAACACCGTCAGACGATTCGTCTTCCGGACACTCGACCGGGATGACATCATACTGGGCCGGGGGCGCTTCTTCGTCCATCAGCAGCGAAAAATTTCGAATGGTCACCCCGCCGTAAGACACCCCTCCTAAAAATTCCCCGCCGATGCTGGCAATGATTCCGTCCCGATTATCATAATTATATAAAGCGTAAGGAATCCCGCCGGGAGAATTAAACACTGGCAGGGCGCCGGAATCAGGATTACCTTTCCAAACGCTCAAAGAGCCGCTGGTGGTACCGGCATGCAATTCCAATTCAATCGTATAAAAACCGGTATACTCCTCCCAGTTGAAACGATCACCCACGCCGGCGCCAGGAACGCCAGTACCATTGAACATGCCGGCCCAGCCTTGTGCCAGGATGCTATTCGAATACATGACGCCGTCCATGCCGCTCGGCCATTTTTTTATCCCTAAGCCCCAATTAGTGGCGTCGCAGGAAGCGTCGTAACCTCCGGACGGGCAGGGATCGCACCACTCTTTGCCCATGCTAAACATATAACCATCCTTATCG
Organism: uncultured bacterium; assembly: GCA_937877125.1. Taxonomy (GTDB): domain Bacteria; phylum Patescibacteriota; class CALEFQ01; order CALEFQ01; family CALEFQ01; genus CALEFQ01. The sequence goes on from CALEFQ010000092.1 coordinate 4,553, forward strand.
GCCACCTCACCAAGCGAGGCTAAGTCATTATCAATTCCCTTTGCCTCAAAGCGAATTTTGACGTGGCCGACCGGCAAGTCATCTGGCAATTTCAATTCCAAGTTGCTGTTGGTGCCCAACAAATAACCGTCGCCGACGAAGTCCCCGCCGTTCTTCTGCCAACCGCTGCCGAATTGGCCGGTCAGTTCCGCTTCGGCCGCGCCGGCACCGCCGGTCAAGCTCAAGTCAAAACCGTAGGCCGAAACCGTCGCGGGCAGGAAAAATAGCAAAGCAAAAAATCCCCCGGCGACGAAGCCGTACCAGATTTTTTCGATTTGTGAAACACGCGTGCGCATTTATTAGAGCGTCCCGTATTTAGAAAATTTCATGACCAGCCAAGCAATTCCGGCGATCAAGCCGCCCGTAACGACAATTGACACCGCTAACCGGTAATTTTCGGGAATGAAATTGGCAACCGTCGCCAAACCGGCCCTGATTTTTTCGCCGAAACTGACCGCCCCGCTGCCGGCGCTAATCAAGAGCGTAACCTGGTCAGAGGCGAGCAAAGTCTGCCCCGCGGCTGAACGAGTCTGTGCCTGGACCTGGACCGGGATATCCTGCCCGACCGGAGCATCGGCCGGAATCAAATATTCAAAAGTCGTGGCCGCCACTCCGGAGCTTTGCTGTCCGCCCGCTTGCCAGGAAAAAGAAACTTCGCCGTCAGCCGGAAAATCCCGCGCCGCCGCGACAAAACGAATCGTCTGACCGGGCTGTCCCCGCACCATCCGCAAGTCCGTGCCTCGGCCGCCGCCGTAAGATTCCTGCGACAGATCGGAAGAGCGTCGTGTAGGGAAAGAGTGTAGATCTCGGTGGTCGC
>CALEFQ010000093.1 GCA_937877125.1 uncultured bacterium
GGCCACTGCCGAGCAGACTCCGATGGCGATCGTGATCGAAAATCTTTCTTCCATCCGGCCCCAGTCCGGGTTAAGCCAGGCCGATGTGGTTTATGAGTTCTTGGCGGAAGGCGGGATTACCCGGTTCCTGGCCATATTTGCTTCCAATGACGTCAACGAGCCCGATCAGATCGGTCCGGTGCGTAGTTTGCGCGCTTACATGATTCCGGTCGGCTTGGAGTTATTGGCGCCGGTTTATCACGTCGGCGGGGCTCCGAATGCCCTCGAATTAGCCAAGGAGTGGAAAATGCGCGATGTTAACCAATTCTATGATTCCAAGTATTTCTGGCGCGACAGTGCGGTTAATGGACAAGGGGCTCCTCACAACATGTGGACGCGGGTTCCGGAAATAAAGTATGCGGTGCGGGATCACGGGTGGCCCCAAGATGACGGCAAAAATATCGAAGCCTGGAAATTCCGTGATGAAGCGGCGCTGGATCAGCGTGGCAATGTTGATACGGTCATGGTGCAGTTTTCTTCCGGCAGTTATAATGTTGAGTGGCTGTATGATAAAACCAAAAATCGCTATACCCGCTACCAGTCCGGAGTAGAGCAAACTGATCGCAATAACAAAGAGCCGATTACCGCCCGCAATATCGTGGTGCAATACTGCCAGATTGATTCTATTTCCGGCGATGACAAGGGGCGGATCGATGTTAAAAACGATGAAGGCTCCGGCGCGGCCCTGGTATTCAATGACGGCAAGGTGACCGAAGCCACCTGGAAAAAAACTGACCGCAACAGTCGGACCAAGTTTTACGAAAAGTCGACAGGCGAAGAAATTAAGTTTATCCCCGGCAATTTCTGGATTGAGGTGCCGCCGGTTGACAAGCAGGCTACTTGGGAAGAGTCAGGCAGTTAATTTTGAAGCGTTTCATAAAGCCGCCGAGTGAAACCCGGCGGCTTTTATTTGGAGAAAAAAACTTTAAAGTTTTACAATCATTACCCGGTCTCGTCCGGCTAAATCAGGCTTGGTGCTGAGATGGGCTTGGGGAAATAAAGTCTTGATGATCGGCGCGAGCAGGTCTTTTTGTCCGGGATTGATTTCCATCAGGACTTCGGAATCACTGACGCCGTAATTTTTCATTTGGCGGAAAAATTCATCATATAATTCAATGCCCTCGCGGCCGCCGTCCAGGGCGAAGCGCGGTTCCCATTTCAAGCCGGCGTAGTCGGGGCGATCCGCTTCGCGGTGTAGCTGGCCGAAATCGACATAAGGCAGATTGGCGATGATTAGTAATTTCTTAGGGGTCAGGCTGTAGCCGGGATAAAAAAGTGGTTCCAGGAGATGGCCGCGGTAAAAAGTAATCCGGTTTTCAACCTCGTGTTTCAGGGCATTGAGGTAGGCGACGCGCAGGGCATCGTGGGAGAGGTCGGTGGCTAAATAAGTGTGCGAGGCGTCTTCCTGGGCGAGGGAAACGGCGATACAGCCGGAACCGGTACCGACATCAATCACGTAGCGCGGTTTTTCTCCAAACAGAAGGCGCAAAGCTTCCTCTACCAAGAGCTCTGTTTCCGGGCGCGGGACCAGGACGGATTCGTCGACATAAAAATCATGTCCCCAAAATTCTCGCTGGTTCGTCAGATAGGCGATGGGATAGGATTTCAGCCGTTTGTTTTTTAGCTGCTGCAGACGCTGTAGTTGCCCGGCGTTCAGCGTGATTTCCGGGTGGGTCAGCAAATATTCCCGGCTTTGCCCCAGGATATGAGCCAAAAGCAATTCAGCATCCAGCCCCGGCGTGGTTGAGCTGGAGCGTAATTCCGAGGTCAATTCGTCCAATAATTGGCTTATCATTAAATTAAGATATTAAGAGGGGGAGAAAAAAATATTGCGAGGCGGGGAATTAGGCGCGGTTTAATTTTTCCAGTTTCTTTTTTTGATCGGCGGCGGTCAGGGGCACGACCAAACGATCTAAATTTCCCTCCATCACTTCCAGGATGTTGTTGACGGTCAATTTAATCCGGTGGTCGGTAATTCGGTCCTGGGGGAAATTGTAGGTCCGGATTTTTTCGCTCCGATCGCCAGTGCCGACTTGGGAGCGGCGCAAGTCCGCTTCTTCCCGGCTTCGTTTTTCCGCTTCGGCTTCGGCGAGGCGGGAGCGCAAGACATTCATAGCCTTTTCTTTATTTTTAAGTTGGGATCTTTCGTCCTGGCAAATCACGACCGTGTTGGTGGGCAGGTGCGTGATTCGTACCGCCGAATCCGTGGTATTGACGCTTTGTCCGCCGTGTCCGCCGGAGCGGTACACGTCTATGCGCAGGTCGCTGGGATTGATGACCCAGTCTTTTTCTTCGATTTCCGGCATGACCGCGACGGTAACGGTGGAAGTATGCACTCGGCCGCTTTTTTCGGTGGTCGGCACGCGTTGGACGCGGTGCACGCCCCGTTCGTATTTCATTTTAGCAAAAACTTTGTCACCCGTCACTTCAAAAATTATTTCCTTGAAGCCGCCAATGCCGGTGCGGTTGGAATTGAGCAGGTTAAGGCGCCAGCCTTGGGTTTCGGCATAGTGGCTATACAGGCGAAAAAGTTCGGCGGCGAAAAGGGCGGCTTCGTCACCGCCGGCGCCGGCCCTAATTTCCATGATGACGTCTTTGGTGTCGTTGGGATCCTGGGGGATGAGCGCTGTTTTGAGAGCCTCTTCCAGGCGGGTTTTTTCTTGGGCCAGGGCGGCTGTTTCGTTGGCGGCTTCAGCTTTCAGGTCGGGATCATTCAGTAATTGCTGGGCGCCGGCCCAGTCCTTTTCCACTTGTTCCAGCCGCTTGATTTTGGTGACGGTTTCTTCCAGGTCGGCTTGTTCTTTGGCCAGTTTTGTCAGTTTCGCGGGATTAGAAGAAATTTCCGGAGAAGCGAGCAACTTCGAAATTTCATCATAGCGTTTTTTGATAGTATTGAGTTGGGGGAGCATATTATTAAAACTGGTCTCGGCAGAATCAGTTTGATGTCCAGATTATGTTAAACTGCCGGCTGATAAAACATAGTTTTGCCAGTGGAACCTGAAATTTTAACTAACGAAAAATAGCCTATTTAATAGTAACACAAAATCAAGTCAGAGAGTAGGCTATTTCGCGACGATTTTGGCTATTTTCTGGGCGCGAACTTTAGCTTTTTTCTCGCGGCGGGACCGGATCGGGCCGGAAGCTTTCTTGGTCAGGCGAGCCTTGAATTTGTCTACGCGTCCGGCGGTATCAACCAGTTTCTTTTTGCCGGTGTAGAGCGGATGGCACGCCGAACACAAC
>CALEFQ010000094.1 GCA_937877125.1 uncultured bacterium
CGAACCCATGCCCTGCTGTTCAAAAACTACCGAAGCGCGGGTCAAATTTTTGCCTCAGAGCCCCGTTGCGTTGAATTGCGGTTGCTGCAAAGCGCTTAAATCAATTGGATTGCCTTCGCTATCCTGAAGCTGGCTTTTGATTTGTTCCAATTCTTCCGGAGTCAATTCCGGCAAATTCTCCTGGGTTGCCTCGGCCGGCTGATCCGGAGCCGTCACCTCTCCGGCAGTGGCTTCGGCCGCCAAACGTCGGAGAGACGCCCGCGGAGTTTCTGTGGAACGTTCGGCATTATTTTCCGCCGGTTGGCCTTCGACCGTGACACCTTCGCTTGATCCTTCAATATTAATCTCGCCTGACGCCTCGCCCGCTTCTTCCATGAACTCCAGGGTCGGGGTTTCGCCGATCGCCGCGATCGCCTGGTCAATATCTTTTATGCCCGCTAATTCAACAATCAACCGGTCCTGCCCGGAAACCTGAACGATCGGTTCCGAGACGCCAAAAAGGTTGACGCGGCGCTCGATAACATCACGCACGCCCGCCATCGCTTCGGCCTGATTCTCACCTTTGACATTGCTCAAATCAGCCTGATAAACCAGCTGACTGCCGCCTTGCAAATCCAAGCCTAAGTGAACTTTGATCGGGACCTTGAGGTCCTCGACCGTCTCGCCTTCTTTGGGTTGCATCCCAAGTTTCGACCAGTCAAAATCCGGGCCGCGCGGCAAATCCACAATCAAACACAGCGCCACGACAACGGCGATCATGATCAGAGTAGTAATGAGTCGGCGACGGGAAGACATAAAACAAAGTCAAAAGTCAAAAATCAAAAGTCAAAGGTCAGATTGTCTAACTTTTGACTTTTGCCTTTTGACTTTTTAATTAATGTACTATTACCGGATCACCGTTTCGCGCCCAGGCGTACAGCCAAGCGGCCTGATCGAGCGGCTCATTGATACAACCGTGGCTCATCCGATGACCGAAATTATGGTGCCAATAAGCGCCGTGGATTGTAATCGGGCCGTTAATCGGCATCACATGGGGCACGTTCGGCAAATCGTAATTGTCCGGGTTATCCGGCCCGTAAACCCAGGCCATCCGGGTCGACAAGGTGTGACCCTGGATCCGGAAGGTCCCGGTCGGAGTCGGATGCTTGGCCGTTCCGGTCGAGACCAAATAGGTCCGCACCAGCTCGCCGTTTTCAAAGGCACGCAACCGCTGTTCGGCAATACTGACATCCACATATCGGAAATAATCCAGCCGGCCGTCACCGGGACGCCGGTCCGGGATCGTCACGATTTCTAGCTTATTATCACGATCGATATCCCCGGTCGCCAAATTTAGACTGCCGCGAAAATCGGACGCGTAAGCCATCCTGGTAATTTTATAGAGTTTTCCTGCGGCTGTCCAGCCTTGGACATGCGGCCCGCCGCCCCAGCCTGCCGCCGTCAAAATTTCTTCTTTGCCGTCGCCATTGATATCACCGCCGGCCACCTTGATGCCACCCCGAAAACCGGACGGATGGGCGCGCCAATCAGCCAAGACAAATTCGCTATTGCCGACGATTCGATACAGCTTGACTCGCGGATCGCCAAAAGGACCATGGCCGACCACCAATTCATCAGAACCGTCGCCGTCAACGTCGGCGGAAGCCAGGGTGGCACCGCCCTTTTCACCCGGGTCAAAAGCAAAAAATGATTTATTTATTGGTTTCCCTTTGCCGTCAAAAAACTTTATTTGGGCGCCGCCGCTCGTTCCTGGCGCGGTCACTACTTCGTCTTTGCCGTCGCCGTTAAAATCACCGGCCGCGACATTGACGCCGCCCTGGAAATTTCCGGAATAAGCTAGCCATTGAGCCACAATTGTCCGATTCTTGTCGCCCCGATAGATTTTTACCCAAGCCTGGCCTTTAGAGCGCTGGCCGACAATAATTTCTTCTTTACCGTCACCGTCAACATCCCCGGCCGCGACCGAAACTCCCCCGTGAAAATCCTTGGAAAACGCAAAAAAATCTAAACCTTGATTGACGCCATTTTTGGAAAAAATCCTGATGTGAGGGCCGGATCCTCGTCCGGCGCCGACAATAATCTCACCGTAACCGTTGCCGTCAATATCACCGACCGCGATCGTGCCGCCATTTTGATTACTGGCCGGCCACGCTAAAAAAGATTTCTCGACACCCGACATATTGTCATTGAAAACTTTGACTTCCGGCGCCATGGTATTAGCCGCCTGGACACTTCCCGCCACTAAGCAGGAACCGGCGATCGCCAAACCCAGCACCCATAAAAAAACATTTTTCTTCATAAACATTGGCAAATAAAACTAGTAATTAAAACTTAAGGCCAGCTATTAAAATTTAAGAATTAAGATCTAAGAAACAAGAAATAGAAACTAGAATTTAAGACCGAGCCTCTTTTCTAATCATTCTTATATCTTAAATCTTAATATCTTAATTTCTTAAATTTTTAGCACTCTTACCACTGACTCCCCTTCTGCCATTCCATCTGATCCAGCGTCACAATCTCATAACCCTGCGCTTTTATGGCGCTAATAATACCGTCCATAGCCGCTCCGGTAGCGGGGTTTCCCGTGTGAAATAATATCACAGAGCCGGGCCTAAGTCCACTCAAAGCGATATTTTTTATCGAAGCCGGATCGTGGTTGCCCATCGCGTCTCGGGTATCCGCCGTCCACTGCCAATAATGATAGCCCTCGCCCATCACCACCGCGTCGGTACTGGCGTTATGACCTCCCCCGGGATAACGGAAATGGGGCTTGGTCGGTTTGCCCGTGATCAGCGCCACCAAGGAATCGGCTTTTTGCAATTCACTCCGGATCTGCTCCGCCGGAATCCGCGTGCAGATTGAGTGGTTCCAAGTATGATTGCCCAGACGATGTCCGCGGCGCGAAATGTCAGCCACAGTACTCCGGTTGCCGTCCATCCACCGACCGATCAAGAAAAAAGTTGCCTTAACGTTATGTTTATCAAGGGCTGCCAGTATATTTTCCAGGGAGCCGCCCCTCGAGCCGCCGTCGTCAAAAGTCAGCGCCACGCACCGGTGCGTCCGGCAGAAAGAATAATCCGTGGCCGCTACCACTTTGGCCGGCCAAGCCGCTAATTTTTCATTGGTAGCCGCTAAATTTACACCGCCGCTCTCGCTTTTATCAAAAGGAAAGAAATTAACCGCGTTTTGGATTTTCCCTGCCGTGCTGTACGCCAGCACATGCGGTGCTCCCCCGGAAGCCACCGCCGTCACCACTTCACTGATTGTGTCTTTATTAACGTCAGCCGCCGCGACATTAGTGCCGCTTTTGAAACTACGGCCGAAGGGATAAAAATCTCCCCAGACCTTGAAATTTTTCTCGGCCGAGATCACCTTGACCCGTCCGTTCGCGCCGGCGAGAGTCCCGACGGCTAAGCCGGGCTGACTTGCTTGCGCAAGCAAGCTTTCGCGAAAAGCGCCGTAGGCGACCGAAAGCCCGCCTTTGTAGGCCTGACCAAAGGGGAAAATCGAGAGCCCCCAAAACTTGCCGTCGCCGCCATAAACCGCCACGTTGCCGCCGCGACTGGCCGTAGCGACGATAACTTCATCCTTGCCGTCATAATCGATGTCACCGCTAGTGACCGTTAGCCCGCCGCGGAAACCAGGCTGGAAAACCTGGTATTTTTTTACCGGAGCGTTTTTCCCGTATTTGAAAATAAAAACCTCGGGCAAGCGCGCCCCGGCCGGTACCACAATAATTTCTTTTTGGCCGTCGGCATCGGTATCACCCACCGCTATCTTCCCGCCGCCGGTATAAGCTTTTTCAAACGGGAAGACGTTCCAGGATAGAGGATTGCCGTTCAGATCAAATACCCGCAAGTGCCCGCTGGTGGCGGCGCCGGTAATGGTGACAATTTCATCACGTCCGTCGCCGTTGACATCGCCGATCGCGCCGTTAATTCCTTTGTTGTAGCTTGTTCCGTAGGGAGAAAAATCCCGCCCCGCTTTTATATTGGTCAAATCAAAAATCTTGCCGGGCGTGTTCGCCGCCCGGACAGCAGGGATAAAAGCCAAGCCCAAACCCGCGACCAAAAAGATAAAAGACAACTTAGCTAATGTTTTCATAATTATAAAATTAGGGCTATATTATGCTTTTAGCTCTTTCGGCAGAAAATCAACATTTTGAGATAATTGTTTAATTTCTCCCGATCCGGCCGGGATATAAATCGAAGGATTAGAATGCGGGTTCTCGGGATCCTTATCGATTATGTTTTTCAATCGGGCTTTTTCTCCGTTCTCTGGAAACATATTCTCGAAAAAGATGTCGCCGTATTTTCCCCCCTCGCTATAAGCGTATTGACCGTATTCCGATTCGCTAATAAAAATTGGAATTGGAATCCCTCTAAATTTATTGCCGTGCTTGGCGTAAGCCATAAAATTCCGGACAAAATCCGCGCCGTGACAACCCTTAGTTATAAAGATATCCAGGTCCTCTGCACCCGCTCCTGTTTCCATTTGCTTTTTCCTTCTGTTTAAATAAGCCCGATAAAATTCAGCATAAGAAATGAAATCTCCGCCCGACAAATGCATGCCATATTTACTGCCATGACCAACAAAGATAAAAGTTAGCGGAGATGTGGTATTTTCGAGTAAATCTAAAAATTTTTCCCGTATCCTATTGCCAGTTACCCCCTTTTTCCATAATTCCGCCGAATCCCCGCATATTTTTCCGCCGTCGGCTTCTATTTGTTTGGTGAGATCGTAATGCGCAGGCGAATTGAAACGATCTTCTTCATGGGTTAAAAACAAGACATTTCTTCCTTCAAATAACGGAATCGTGCCGAATTTTTCGCGAGCTTCCATAATCCGAGCCATTTCTCTTTTGACAGTCGCTTCCGTCACCGGAATCTCTTGAAAATGAAGATTTCTAGCCACTGTCACCCGAAGGTTGTCAAAGAATTTTTTTTCATCCTTGCTCTCTTCTGGATTTTCCTGACGATACCCCTCCCACACCCAAGCAGGATTGATCTCGCCTATTTTTTTTAGGGCGGGATCCTTCAAAAATTCTTCGGCCCCTTTCTTGAACTCTGTCTCGGAAATAAAATCAGCTCCCGAAATCATATTTTCCAAGTTCATCGGCGTGTATTTCCCTGCCACATTTTTCCGGTCGCGAAGGTATGCGCGCGGACGCCACGCCAAGGCCGACCAGCTAAAAGGCTTCTGGCTTCTTTTTTCTTTTTTGATAACCTCAGTCAATCCGGAAAAAAATTCTCGGGTCACCTTGCTTTCTTGCCCAGCCCCGCCCAAATCGATATCTAAATCATAGCGGAACTTTTTACCGTCGGGCGTTTCCAGAAATGAATCCAGCCCGCTAATCGCTTCATGAAACGTCCTGGTTTCCTCCGGAGTATTGATGCGGCTTAAAACCTCCTGGGCAAAAGCCTTTTCCTCTGGAGGCATAGAGGGCAATCTCGGCCAATAGGAATCCTTGAATATGGAGGGACAGCGTAAAGTTTCCCAGCCCAAACAGCCGACGACTAAAGCTTTTTTCACCTCGGAATCGCGCACCCCGGCTTGCGACCAAAACGAATCGAAATTGTCCTTGATTTTATCCGGAATCTTATTCAGATTAAAAGTTATTTCCCCGGGCTCATCATCAAAAGCCTGGGCCCGCTCAGGCGACACAGGGACCGTTTCCGGTAAAGAATTGTTTTCCTTTTTTTCTACCATATGACCAAGCAATAGACTAACAAATCCGGTGCTTACGGTGGTGCGGCGGGGTCGGCTTGGGGTCATTGACGCCGCGCGGCTTCTGCTGGTCCAAAATTTCCACGGCTTTCTTGATGTCGGTCACTAAGATGTCCGACATATCCCGCGTGAAATTCTCACGCACGACCATCCGCAAGATCGCCGTCTCTTGGGCGTTGGGCGGCAGGGTGTAGGCGGAGATTATCCAGCCGCGTTCCCGCAGTTTGGCCGACAAGTCAAAGACGGAAAAATTTTTGCTATCCTTAAGCTTCACCGCGACAATCGGTAACATCTGGGAGGGATTGAGCAAATCGAAACGACCCGTTTTCACTAGCTCCTGCGAAATATACTTGGCGTTGACAATCGTGTTTTCCATGATCTTTTTATAGCCTTCGAATCCCAGCCGCAAGAAAACGTAATATTGCGCCAGCACCATAGCCGCGCCGCGGGAGAAATTGAGAGTAAAGGTCGGCATTTCTCCCCCGAGATAATTGACCTTGAAAATCAGCTCTTCCGGCAAATCTGCCGCTTCGCGAAAAATCAGCCAGCCCAGCCCTGGATAGACCAGCCCGTATTTATGGCCGGAAACATTGATCGACCGCACTTGCTCCAGCCGGAAATCCCACTTGAGATTGGGATAGGCAAACGGCGCGATCATGCCGCCGCTGGCGCCGTCAACATGAATCGGGATATCCCAGCCTTTTTCTTTTTTTACTTTTAACAGATAATCGTTGATTTCCTTGATCGGATCCGCCTGCCCGGTGAAAGTAGTCCCCAGGATCGCGCCCACGCAAATCGTATTTTCGTCAATCCGGGCGGCCACTTCTTCAACACTGATCACGTAGCGATCCGGGCTCATCGGAATCAGGCGCATCTCGACATCAAAATAGCGGGCAAATTTTTCCCAGCAGACATGGACATCGGCGCCGAAAACAATGTTAGGTTTGTCGACCGGCCGGCCGGCTTGTTCGCGCTTCTTTTTCCAGTTCCACTTATGGGCTAGCAACCCCAGCATAATCGCCTCGGAGGAACCGATCGTGGCCGTGCCGATCGTCTGCGCGCTCTCCGGAGAATGAAAAAGCCGCGCCAGCATATTGACCATCCGCTCGTGAATGACTTCGGTTTGCGGATACTGATCATGATCGATGAAGTTTTTATTTTCATTTTCAGCAATCAGCTTTTTCGCTTCCGGCTCCATCCAGGTAGTGCAAAAACTGGAAAGATTCTGCGTCGGGTCGCCGTCCAGCTTGAGCTCGTCATGAATCAGCTGATAGGCGACATTGGCCGGCATCCCCTGGGCCGGCAATTCATATTTGGGAATCGGGCTGTCAGCAAAACCGGTGGTATAAGTGCTGGGCTGTCCCTTCAAATCAGCTTGCTTTTGATCTAGCCTGACTTTTTTGGAGATCATATAAATTAATTTAACAAGTAACTAAAATACCAAAGATGATTATCTTTACAATATAACATTTTAGAAACAACCCAACAAAGGCTTGATCTATCGGCGATCATCCCCGAAAAACTCATAGTAAGACAAGACCGCACAGGCCCCGAGAATACACCAGAAAATAAATTCTTCCAGGGGCATTGCCAGCCCGCCGAAAGACATCCACCCGATAAAGTTTTCACCAGGGAAAGTCCAGGTACCCAGATAAAGAGCCGTCAATTCATACATCAAGGTCAAACAGAAAAAATAAACAGTCGCTTTTATGTATTTCGAAAGAAGCCTCGGGAAAAACCCCAGCATCGTGATCAGCGGAATCACCACGGCAACCAAACCGATCCAAAAATAAGCATAAGGAACCTGTAAGAAATCCGGACGAGTCAGTAAAACCAGCAAAAAAGCCGCCACCGCCAAAACAAGCACCCAGGCAAAATATTTGACCCGCCGATCCAATTTTTGGTCTTCTTCATGATCAATAAAATACTCGTAGTAACTGATCGTGCAAAAGACATACAAAAATCCCCAAAGAAAATCTTCCAGGGGGATTAGATCAAATAAACGCCAAGGCAAGATTGAATTCGGCATCCACCAAGACAGATCGCGCAGCGCGACATAATCGATAATCAGAGTGAACGGGATAGAAAAAATCAGCGAAAAAAGCAAAGTTTTAGGGATCTGGTGAGGCTGACGCCAAGAAAGCCAAAAAGACGGAATCCCAAAAAACAGCAAAGTTGATACCAGGAAGTTTACATCGAGCCATAAAGACAGCCCCACCGCCAAGGCAGGGAAAACAATCAACAAGACGACATCAATCTTAGTGGGATTTTTCTTGGTGGCCGGTTGAGGTGTTTTCATGAATTTTTATTTCGTTTTTGAAATACTTTTCCTGAAATTCTATTTTTTTACTGATTTCCTCGGCGGTAAAATTTTGCCCGGCGGCGGCCACCACCAGTTTGTCTTCATTGTCATCAAACCGCCGGACGACCGCGATCACCCGCCCCGAAAAAGCCTTTAGCGGACTCTTTACTCCTAGCACATAGGCGTCAATTTCTTCCCCGTCCGCCGCTTTGGTCCCGGGGAGAAAACCATAATTGACTTGATAAACCAGATCGGGATAATCAGGATGGCGACTGCCTAAGGGGCGGTCAATTACCACTTTCACCTCTTTACCAAAATAATCCTCCCCGCGGATCGGCTTGACCGGTTTAATCATAATGATACTATTAATTTATTCGCGCGGACAGGAGACTGGCCAACCTATCTGCCTCTCCGCCAGGAGGGACGCGAATCTGGCCGCCGCAAGAGTCGGGGGATCAAGTAGTGACGAGCGAACGATCTGAGCAAATCCCTGACACTATCTTGCGGCTTTTTTTTATTTGAGGTGAATTTATCCTTTTTAGCCGGTGCCGCGATTGAGAACTTCCCGAAAGAATCATAGTAGGCTGAATTTTTACAACTGTTTTCCCTGGATTTATCCTTTTGTACCCCGCTAAAGCGGGGCAAGGGACTGATTTCCTAGCCCCGCTTTAGCGGGGTATTTCTAACGGCAGATTAATCACATCGCTCACCAGTAATTCAGCACTCTCGGCACCATACCTTTTCACGATCGCAACATAACTGCTAAATCTGTAATTCCTAAGTTCCTGGAAGGATTTAACTAATCCATGCTTCAATGGATTTCCGGCAACATATCCAGCCATCAATCGAACCGATTGAACACTACTACCGTATCGGAACCAATGATTACCCCAGACTCTTCCGTTTCGCCTCATAATTTTATTTATAAAGAAAGAACTCGCCCCGTTTATCTGACCGACTACTTTTTTACGGCACAAACCGTTTCTTAGGTAAAACAAAAGATGGTAATGATCGTCTAGAATAGCGTAAGCCAGGACATTCAAATTGAATTTCTGGCTAGCTTTCAGGATCTGCTGGTATAAAATGTTTTTACATTCGCCAGATTTGAGATAAGGCCATCTTTCGAAAGTGCTGCACGTCAAAAAATGATAAGCATCATGTAAAATAAGCTTTGGCATATACCCTCCCGTCATGATCCCCGCTAAAGCGGGGTAAGGAATCAAATTTTACATCCCGTGGCACTTTTTGTATTTTTTGCCTGACCCGCACGGACAGGGATCATTGCGCCCGATTTGCTCTTTCTTTTTTGGTTTCGACTGGCTGGTTTTCGAAGCATCGCCGCCCGAAGTCATTTTCTGCGCGCTTTCCATCGGGAGAGGCTTTTTCACTTCCACTTTTACTTTGTAAATCGTATAAACAACTTGCTTTTGGACATTGGCCTGCAGTTCTTCAAAATAACGATAACCTTCCCGCTTATACTCGACCAAAGGATCGCGCTGGCCGTAACCGCGCAGTCCAATCCCCTCGCGCAATGATTGCATCGCGTCCAAATGCTCGATCCAGAGCATGTCAATCGACCGCAGTAAAATCGCCCGCTCGATCTGGCGCATCGTTGGGAAACCGATCTCTTTTTCCTTGCGGTCATAGGCCGCTTTCGCCAAGCCCAATATATACTCTTTCATTTCCGATCGGGCCGCGTCATCTTGCGCTTCGGTGCCCGCTTTATCGGCAATCGCCTCGAGCTTCGGCCGAAAATCGCTCGGGATGGGGAAAATCGTATTACAAACTTCCATAATCTCTTCCACGTCCCAATCACCTTCCACTTCCGTCCGGGTCTTGTCGGCAACGACAGTGGCGATTTCCTTGGCTACCATCTCTCCCACCCGCTCCCGCAAAGTCTTTACCTCTGGATATGGCAATTCTTCAGCTGTTAATTTTACGTTTTGCGTTTTGCGTTTTGCGTTTTCCCACGCCTCCAATATCTCCCGCCGCTTCTTATACATTATTTCGCGGTGCTTGTTCATCACGTTATCGTATTCCAGCACGTAGCGGCGAATATCAAAATTATGACCTTCCACCTTTTTCTGGGCACCTTCAATTTGCTTGGAAATAATACTGCTCTCAATCGGCTGATCCTCGGGAACTTTCAGCGTCTCCATGATCGCTTTGAGTCGGTCCGATCCGAACATGCGCATCAGATCGTCATCCATGGAAACATAAAATTGCGACGATCCCGGATCACCCTGCCGGCCGCTCCGGCCGCGCAACTGGTTGTCGATCCGACGCGCTTCGTGGCGCTCGGTTCCCAACACATGCAAGCCACCCAAGTCCACTACGCCCGGCCCAAGCTTGATGTCGGTCCCGCGGCCGGCCATGTTGGTGGCAATCGTGATCGCCCCTTTCTGCCCAGCTTTGGCAATAATTTTCGCTTCGCGCTCATGCTGCTTGGCGTTCAAAACTTCGTGGGGAACGCCCGCACGCCTCAACATGCCGCTTAGGACTTCTGATTTTTGGATGGCAATCGTCCCGACCAAAACCGGTTGGCCTTTGGCATGCAAACTTTTTAATTCTTCCACCACCGCCTTAAATTTTCCGGTTTCGTTTTTATAAATCTTGTCCGCCATGTCCCGGCGCACCATCGGCCGGTTGGTAGGTATGATATCGACATCCAAATTATAGACTTTTTGGAATTCTTCTTCCTGCGTCTTGGCCGTGCCGGTCATCCCGGCCAGCTTTTTATAAAGGCGAAAGTAATTCTGGAAAGTAATCGTGGCCAGAGTCTTGCTTTCCTTCTGGACGGAGACGCCCTCTTTGGCTTCAATCGCCTGGTGCAAACCTTCGGAATAACGGCGGCCCGGCATCAGCCGGCCGGTGAATTGATCAACAATGATCACTTCACCTTCTTTGACCACGTAATCCCGATCGCGCTTAAACAAAGAGTGGGCCTTGAGCGCTTGCTCCAAGTGATGGACATAGGCCACCCCTTTCTCGTTATAAATATTGCTCGTCCCCAGCATCTTTTCCAGCTCGTCCATGCCGGCATCGGTCAAAAAAGCCGCCTTTTCCTTCTCATCGACGTTATAGTGCACATTTTCCTTTAGGCGCGGAATCATCGAAGCGAATTGGCTGTACATTTTGCCTGATTCTTCATCCGGCGCGGAAATAATCAAAGGCGTGCGCGCCTCGTCAATCAGGATGCTGTCCACTTCATCGACGATAGCGTAATACAATTCGCGTTGGGTCTTTTGGCCCAGTTCATAAACCATGTTATCGCGCAGGTAATCAAACCCAAACTCGTTGTTCGTGCCGTAAGTGATGTCGCAGTTATAAGCCGCTTTCTTTTCCGCCGGCGTTTGTTCATGTAGGGTGGAACCGACGGTCAACCCCAAAAATTTATAAACCAAGCCCATCCAGGCGGCATCGCGCGCCGCCAGGTACTCATTGACCGTGACTACGTGCACCCCGTGCCCGGCCAGCGCATTGAGGTAAATCGGCAGGGTCGCGACCAAGGTCTTGCCTTCGCCGGTTTTCATTTCGGCGATCCGCCCATGGTGCAAAACCATCCCGCCGATCAGCTGGACGTCAAAAGGCACCATCTGCCATTTTTCCTTGATGCCAGCAATTTCATACTCCGTGCCTTTCAATCTCTTACAGGCATTTTTGACGGCAGCAAAAGCTTCCGGCAAAATCGCCTCAAGCTGTTTTTTCTCTTCCGCTAGGTTTTTTAGTCCCTTGAATTTGGCCTGCCACTCTTTGGTTTTGGCACGGAGCTGATCATCGGTCAGTTTATCAAAAGACCGATCAAATTCATTGACCCGCTCAACAATTGGTGCGTATTTCTTGGCAATTTTCGTCTCGCTGTCACCGAAAAACTTTGTAAAAAAAGACATAAATTAGTATTCTTAAAACAGAGTTAGTTTAGCATTATCAGACCCGGCGATCAAGAGAAAAACCGGCAATACGGCAGGTCCATCCGCCAACCTTGACAAATAGATTTAAATATACTAATATGAATTTTGCCTTCAGCCAGCTTGTCGTTTGCACCAAATCAAGCCTGAAGGCATCTCGGGCGCGGAAACTGAAAAAACTCCCTGATAAGCGGTGGGGCACCTGGTAACCAGACACCTTTCGGGGGACCTCCTTTCTAGTGGCATATCAGTTTCCGTGCCCCTTTTTTTTCAAAAAAGGGGAGTGATTTCCGCTTCCCCATCCAGCTAATAAATTATCCGATCAGAGCATCGGATTTTTTTATTGCGCAAACAAAAAAGGGGATCAACCGACCTCTCCCCTGCCAGAATATTTACGAACTTGAAATTAATTATTCAAAGCTCTCGGTAATTTTAATTCGCTTGGTCTTCAGGCTCTCCCCCTTTCCCGCAAAAACAAACTCGGCGCGCATTTTCTGTCCCGCCAAAATCGCGGGCAGCCAATACGGATCATCAATCCACATTTTTTCGAAGGGCAGTTTCTTGGCGGCAAACCACTGCGGACGCATTTCTTCCGTTTCTTGTATTTCGCCGGTCGCTGTCCGTCCGACAAAAACATGAATTTCCTGGTCCCAGCTTTTTTGCTTAGGGACATCAGGGAAAGTAAAAGTCAATACCGCCATCTTTTTCAGGTCCCGGGGCGTGATTCCAATTTCTTCCCGGGCTTCTCTAATCGCCGCCTGCTCAACAGTTTCTGCCTCTTTAACTTTTCCGCCACAGCCATTCCATTTACCCTGCCCAAACCCCCGTTTTTTCATGGCCAGCAACACTTCCAAATCATCGCCTTCCCCTCGGATCAAAAAATACAGCGTCCCCTTCCTCATTCCTTAAATCTTAATATTTTAATTTCTTAATATCTTATTAATACTCTTACTTCGGCTCAATCAACCCGTAATTCCCATCTTCCCGTTTATAAACCACGCTCATCCGTTTAGTATCGATGTTATTGAACAAATAAAAATCGTGGCCGATCAAGTTCATCTGGCGAATTGCCTCATCCTCAGTAATAGGATCCGTCAGGGAAAATTGTTTTCGTTTGACGATCTTCGGCTGGGCAGGCTCAATTTCTTCCGGCTGCGGTGAACCGAATAATTCGCGCCAGGAAAAAGAGCGCGACTGGCGCTGGTGCTTGTGCTGGATTTTCGCTTTGTACTTCTCGATTTGTTTTTTTAGCTTCGGCATCACCAGGTCGATAGCCGCGTACATGTCAGTGGCCTGTTCGGAAGCGCGCAAAACATCCCGCGGCACAAATAACATGACTTCGGCTCGGAAAATCTCCCCCGAGTGATGTTTTTTGTCCACTTCCAGTTCGACATCAGCTTCGACCACTCTCTTGATGTACTTTTCCAGCTGACCGACTTTTTCGTATACGTACTCCTTAAGCGACGGGGTCAGATCGGTATTGGTTCCTTTGATGACAATTTTCATAAGATTAAGTCAAAAGTCAAAAATCAAAAGTCAAAAGAATAGACAAGACTTATTACTTTTGACTTTTGACCTTTTACTTAATTATCTGCACCTCACACTCAAGATTCACCCCAAACATATCACGAACTTTGGCCTTAATCAAGCTAATTAATTTGATCACATCGTCCGCCGTAGCCTTCCCGGAATTGACGATAAAATTGGCGTGCAAGGGTGAAACCTGGGCGCCCCCGATTTTCGCGCCTTTAAGATCGGCCTGATCAATCAGTAGTCCGGCGGCGATCTTGTCACCTTTGACTTTGGCTAAAAATGGCTGGAGTCTCTGGTTATTCGCCGCGGCGCTGACGGGGATATTCTGGAATACACAGCCGGCACTGGGAGCGAGCGGAAACTTGTTTTGACGTTCTTGTTTTATTTTCTCGCATTGGGCAGACAGCGCCGCGGTCGGACCGGCGGCCAGCCGCAAGACTGCGCCCAGAATAACCAGATTAGTCTTTTCTTTGAAGACGCTGTGCCGATAAGCAAATCCGCACTCCGCCGCCGGCAACGATATTTTTTGTCTCCCGACCACATCGTAAGCATCAACACTTTCCACCATCCGGCCGATATCCTGACCGTAAGCGCCCGCATTGCCGTAAATCGCGCCACCGACCGAACCCGGAATCCAAGACAAGCCCTCTAAACCAGCCAGGTGATTTTGGCAGGCGGCAGTCACGACAGTGTGCAGAATCGTCCCGGAATCAACCGCCAGCTGAGTCCCCGTTATCTTTATTTTGGACGCGCTATTTTTTATGACCAGACCGTCAAAGCCGCTGTCCAAGAACAAAACATTACTGCCCCCGCCGATCAAAACATAGCGCTGTTTCTCTTGCCGGGCCCAATCCAATGCCGCCACTAAATCCTCCCGCCGTTTAGCCTCGATAAAATACCGAGCCGGACCGCCGAGACGAAAAGTGGTATACCGAGAGAGTGGCACATTCTCTTTCAGATTAGGAAGGGTTTTTAAATTCATATGTTACTCCGAAGTCAAAAGTCAAAAATCGAAAGCAACAAGTCAGGTTGTCCCCTTTTGACCTTTGACCGTTGACTTTTGACTTATAAGATAATATTCAGCCAGATGATAGATATCCCCCGCGCCCATGGTGACCACGATTTCCCCTGAACGCACTTCTTTTTCGAGAATCCGCTGCGCCGCCGCCATCGCGTCGCAAAAACGCATGTCAGGGTGCGCCGCCGATCCCAGCCGGACAATGTCGCGCGAACTGACATCGCCTCTCTTTTCCCGGGCCGAACCCCAAATTTCAGTCAGCAAAACATGGTCCGCCGCCCCGAAAGCTGTAGCAAAATCTGGCAACAGCGCCTTCGTCCGGGAAAAAGTATGGGGCTGGAAAACACACCAGATTTTTTTCTGGGGGAAACGGGATTTCAGCCCGGACAAAGT
>CALEFQ010000095.1 GCA_937877125.1 uncultured bacterium
TGGTTGTTTATGCTAACTGGGAGAATCTCCGGACGGCGATTGGATTGGGCGGCACGTCTTTTTCGACTGGATGGATCGAATTACGTGATGGCACAACTGTTTCCGGAACCACTTATCCGGTAACTCAAAATCCAGAAGAACCTGGCGAAATCGCCATGCCGGCTTCAGCGCCTTTTAACGGGAAGATGGCTCGTTGGGATGTCGGTTCAGGAAGCTATGCTGATCGCACTGGTCCGGTGGTAATGTCCTTGGGAAATAGTTTCACCACTGGTGAATACAATATCACCATGAAATTGAAGTATGAAGGATCCCAGCCGGTCCAGGCTGAACCGTTAAAAATTGAAGCACTAAATGCTTCTGGGGCGGTGACAGGAACTCAAACTATTCAGGACGGTACGGGTAATTGTAATCGGGATAATACAGATTGGGTTGATGTGAATTCCGAATGTAGTTCCGGCGGGGGGACTCCTCTTAAGCTGACTCTGGAAAAGAACGGGAAACTTCGTTTCACGGCTACGGACGGCAGTTTAAATATTGGTGGGGTAAAGTTGGACGCCATTGCCGCTCCGCAAGTGATGAATGTTGAAATTCCTAAGCAGAGCACTAATTTGAACCCGCCGATTAATGGTAAGGAGAATATAACTTTCCGGTTTACGATTAAGAATACGACCGCCCAGCCGGCCACGAAGGTTTTCTTCTATGACACTTTCATGGACGGCAATCTTGACGGTCAAATTAGCATGGATAGCACGATTGGTACTCCAGGAGGCGCTTCCGCGACCTTCACGGAAATTCTTTCCGGTGGCGCTTGTGCCGGTAGTCCGGACGCGGGCGGATATTGTTTTATGGATTTGGGCGGGACGCCTGGTAAATATGATACAATCGTCGGCTATTTGCCGACTTTAGAGGCCAATGCTTCGGTGCCGATTAATATTACCTTTAAACCTGATTTAGTTGCCAAGCCTAATGGCTTCGATGGCAAAACCTATACCAATTATACCGGTATTACTTCGCAAGAAATGAATGCCGGCAACGCGACTTATCCCGGAGCCATTTTGGCAGAAATCGCCCATACCAATCCGACACCTTGGACCTGGAAAACCAGTTCGGCCTCGGTGGAAGTTACCGGCGGCGTTTCTCCGGCCTTGCAGCTGAGCATCACCAAGACCCCGGCAACGCAAAATGTTCCCCAGGGCGGCACGGCCCAATTCGATATCTCGCGTACGATTGCCAATGGCACCGCCAACCATTTATTGTTTGTTGACGGTTTTGGCTGGGAGGATCCGACGATTTACAACCACTTAGAGAGCATTACTTATGATTTAGGCGGCGGGCTGGTCGGAACGATTAGTATGAGCCAGCCGTCCATTTGTGACGGTGAACCTGGTGTTTGGGGAGTGTGCTTGCTCGATTACAACCAGGACGGCAGTCAGGATTCCGTCATTGCCTACAACTTGCAGGTTGCGGCCGGAACGGCGGCTTTCGGAATGGATTTCAAATTCAAATCTGATGTGCCGGCCGGCAAAGAGCTGATCAATCATGCCGCGATTACCTCGCAAGAACTGAACGGGGCTGATTATTTGACAATTCTCGGCGATCCGAACCGGATCGGCGAATGGGCTAATTTCAACTGGAAACGCGCCCAAGCGGTAGCCAAAATAATCGCTGGCGGGATTGTGACGCCGACGCCTAGCGAAAAACCGCACGCCAAAATCGGAAAAACAGTCGCCAAATCTGGTTTGACCACTCCTGAAGATAAACTGATCAAACCGGGCGATACTGTCGAATACACCATCACCCTAGAAAATGACGGCAATCAAGATCTGACCAATATGAAGGTGATTGATAATTTTGACACCGCTCATTTGGAAAATATTTCTATCACTTCCGGGGCGCGCTGTGAAGGTTTGCAATCGGTGGAGCAAGTTTGTTTCAATGTTGGTACTATCCCTGCTGGGACCCCGATAGCCACCCCGTTGAAATACACGGCCAAAGTAAAAGCGGGGGTGCCGAACAATACGGAAGTCAATAATAACGCCAATTGTATTTCTGACCAATTCCCCAAATCTGGCGGCGGACTGGTCGAAACTTGCCATACCTCGGCAATGTTCAAAGTCAACCAGATGATCCAGCCTGTTCAAGAATATAAACTATGGGTCAATAAAGACGTCGACAAGGCCACGGCGCGCGGCGGTGATAAGCTGACTTACACTACGACCGGCGGCAATAACGGCCAAGGTTCGGCGAGCCATATCTGGATGATTGATTCCTTGCTCTTTGCCGAAAATGGGCAGGTGATTTTGCCTCAGATTCAGCAAGCCGTTGGTAAACTATCTCAAAATTCAACTATTCAAGAAATCCAGACGGTCTTAGAACAAAACTTAGGTATCTCTCAAGCCGGCACTTCCTCAACGGGCTCGGCCACTTATCAACCGGGCGAAGTGGTGATGCAGTACAAGAACAAGCCTGGCGATGACGCCACTACCGGTTTGGCGATTCCGTTATCGGCACCGGGACAAACTATCCTGGATCTTGACCGTGACGGCATCAAAGACACCGTTGTCCATCTGAAGGATGCTACCTGGACAGGCGCGACCGGCGGAGTTCAGACCCTGCATACCCAGAAACCTTATACCAGCGTGCGCCGAGATTTGGCGCCGGGCGATTACAAGATCATCAACACGGCCGTAGTTGTCAAAACTGATACCCAGGAAGTCTATAATGATCCGGCTGAAACCACCGCGAAAATCGTGGGGAACATTGAAGCGTTGCCGGCTATCGGCGTGACCAAGACCGTTTCTGACACCGATGAAATCAACAAAACCACCAATACTGCTTCGGCTGGCGAGGCAATGACTTACACGGTCAATTACACCAATACCGGATCCGGTCCGGCCAAGGGAGCCTTCATCGAAGATGATTATGACGAACGCTATATCAAGATTACCGATAACGGCGGCGCCCAAGACAGCGGTACGGCTCTGTTCTGGTCGCTGGGCAATGTGGCCGCGGGCCAAACAGTGACCAAAACCTTCAAGGTCACGGTTAATGCCGATCTCGCCGAAGTAGGCGCGAACTTTAAGAATATCGGTATTGCCGGCGCGCAAGGACAGACTAATAAATCAGCCGAAACAACTACGACTGTTCCCGTTAAAACCACTCCGGAAGACCAGCCTTATCTGGTTCAGACTAAATCCGTCGTTAACGAAAACGGCGGCGCGGTAGAACCGGGTGACACGTTACGCTACACGGTAACTATCGAAAACAAAGGCAAAGCGGCGGCGACCAATGTCGCGGCCGAAGATACTCTGCCGGCGGCGCTGGAAAATCTGAAGATTGTGACGATTCCGACGGGCGCCAAAGACGAAACTTCCGGCAACAAGATCAAGATAACTGGTTTCACGGTTAACCCCGGCGCTTCGGTGCAGATTGTCTACACCGCCAGCGTCAAAGCGGGTACGGCCAACGGCACCAAGATTTCTAACGATGTCGTCGTGACGTATTCGACGACCGGGACGACCGGCGGGCGAGTGGCCTCGGTGGCGACGGGACGCGTCGGTTCAGCCTTCACTGGGCCCAACACCGGAGCGGCTGAAGCCAATTTGATCGAAGCCGGAGCGGCCAAAGCGGCGGAAACAGGCGCCAATTCTCTCACGACGACTCTGGTCGTGATCGGGCTGGCTATCGCTGCCGGTATCACGGCGGTGATCCTGCGCAAACGGTCGCTGGTCAGCTAAAACACAGTTAAACAGTTTCGATAACAGGTGCGGTCATTGGACCGCACCTGTTTTGTGTAAGGAGAAAAATTTCCGGCGGGGTAAGTTAGCTTTTCATTTGCCGGCGGAAGAGTTATCGTAGAAACATGAACAAGGGATTACTTTCACCGAATGATATCACCGCCCCGTTTTATGATATCGTCTGGGGGCCGTTTACGGGTGCTCAAAAGACCGCGCGCGAAGTTGATTTTGTTGCCGGGTTAGCCACGCCGGGAGCGACGATTTTAGATTTAGGTTGCGGAACCGGGCGCCATTTACTGCCGCTGGCGCGCCGGGGCTACCAGGTCGTCGGTTTTGATAATTCCCGAAAAATGCTGGCCCAATTGAAGCGCAAGCTGTCTGGGAAAAATAAGGCGGTGCGCTTGGTCTGTGGCGACTTAGGCGAGACGCGAAAATTGCCCGCGGCTCAAGGGGCGATTTGTTTCTGGAACGCCTTTAACGAAATCGCCTTGACCAAGAGCCAGGCCCGACGCATTTTTAAGTCAGTTTATCACGCT
>CALEFQ010000096.1 GCA_937877125.1 uncultured bacterium
TGGGGACTAATCAGTCTTGATATTCGCCGACCACCGGATATTTCACAATTTCGGATTTGGCGTGGCGAGCATAGAAAGCGTTGGTCAATTCTTTCCCCGCCAGATGGGAGTAGTGTGCACCATTTTGGAAAACGGACGTCAGGTCATAAACCAAACCGTCAACAGCCACATAGGCGGGATTGCCATTTTGTCCATCGTATTGAGCGAGAGTTTGTGCATTAAAAGTTTGAACAGTTTGTGAATTATTAGCGTTGGTTTCCGTGTTTAAATCTTCCGCCGTTTTATTATTGTTTGGCTCTGGTAAGGCGGTATTAAAATTTGCCTGGGATCCGGCAGAAGAACCGGCCGGTATTTCTTGATTGGTAGTGGAAGTTTTAACCGAATCCGACGTTTTATCCGTGTCGGATTTGATATAAGAGATATCGATATAAAAAAAGCCAATCAAGAATGACAGATAAATTAAGGTTAGCAATATTTTGGTAAAAACGTTCCAGATTTTCCAGCGAATTAGCGCCAGTCTGATAGCTAGGCTGGTGTGGATGGCAAAAGCAATAATAATGGCAAGGGGTAAAATATTGAGATGAAGTTCACTGGCAAATTTTCCTTCAATAATCCCTTTGGTCATACCATAACCGCTGAGAAAATAAACAAACATTAAAATCAGAAGAATCCAGGCAAACAGCCGGTCGATTTTGATGAGAGTAATATTGATTTTGGGATTGGGCATATGATTTTTTTATTTTTTAGCAAGCCATGTTTATTATAACAAAAAAGCGAGAAAATAAGCAGCGGTTGTTTAAAAGATTAGTGGAATTCATAATATGGCATGAAGTAATAGCTAACCGTTTATTGACGTATTTATTCTAAGTGATAAAGTAGGAAAAGTAGGAAATTATTAATTAACGGAATTTAAACATGTTTGGTAAACAACAAGTGACTGTTTATGGCACCGGAGTGATTGGTGAAAAAGGCCAAGTGGTGATTCCCGCCAAAGCCAGAGAAAAACTAAAGATAAAAAAAGGCGATAATTTTATATTTTTTGGTGGCGGGCCGGTGGTGCATATGGTAAAAGCCGATGAATTAGCCGGCTTGCTTAAAGAAATTTCCGCCAATTTTAGTAAAAGCATTGCGGATTTAAAAAAAGTTAATAAATAAAAATAGATGGAAAATATTATTGAAGTAAGACATTTGACCAAACTATTTAAAAAATTTAAGGCGGTGGATGATATTTCTTTTAATATAAAAAAAGGAGAGATTTTTGGTTTTTTAGGTCCGAATGGGGCAGGCAAATCCACCACTATCAGAATTTTGACTACTTTGCTTCGTCCCACTTCCGGCGAGGCAACAATCAGCGGTCACGATTTGGTCAAAGAGCAGGACAAAGTCAGAGAGCACATTGGTCTGGTGGCGGAAAAAATCATTCTGTATGATCACTTGACCGCGCGGGAAAATTTGCAGTTTTTTGGACACTTGTTTAATTTATCAAAAGAAGAAATAGAAGAACGAACCAGCGGCTGGATTAAAAAACTCCATATGGCCGATTGGCTTAATTCGCAGGTACGGACTTTTTCTACCGGCATGAAACAACGGATCAATATTGTTCGCGCGCTTCTGACCAAACCCGATATTCTTTTTCTCGACGAGCCGACGCTGGGGCTGGATCCACAAACTACTCACCTGATTCGGGGATTTATCAAAGAATTGAATAATCAAGGAGTAACCGTTTTACTGACTACGCATGATATGATCGAAGCCGAGGCGCTGTCCGACCGGGTGGCGATCATTGACCGTGGCAAGATTGTAGCGCAGGATTCAGTGGAGAATTTGTTTAAATTAGTAAGTGATAAGGAAAAGCCGACGCTGGAAGACGTGTTTTTGTCCATTACCGGCAAGGAAATAAGAGATGGATTAAATAAAAAAGTCGGGGGTGGAGAGCACCATCCAATGGCTCCAAAAATAAATAATCGCGTTAGATAAAAATATGAAAATATTAAAGGACTTATGGCAGATTGCCAAAAAAGATTTACTGGAATTTATCCGCGACCGGCTGCGGCTCGCAACTTTTATTATTATGCCGGTGTTTATGATGATTCTGACCGGTTTTATTTTTCCCAGTCAAAATTCACTAAAAAATATTTCCTTGGGAGTGGCCGATCAGAGTAAAAGTGAGCTGAGCGAGCGGCTGGTTTCGGCGGTTAGAGATATTAAGATGGATGAGGAAGATAACGCTTTTTCTTTGGAATTTTATGATAATGAAGAAGCTATTAAAGAAGGGATCAAAAAACAGGAGGTGAGCGGCGGACTGGTAATATCCGATGATTTTTCCGAGCGCGTGGCGAGAGGCGAGCAGGCGGAGATTATCATTGTGGAAGACCAATCAAATCCGCAGATTTCCTCCCTTGTCAATCAAGTATTGGCGCAAATAGTGGAAGGGTTTAGCGTACAATTGGGCCAAGAGAAGATTGGTGAAATAATGGTGAGCAAAGAAATCGTTCCACCGGACAGCCCCTCGCTCAAAACAAAAGTGGCGGCGCTGATGATGCCGGTTCAGTCAACTATTGACGGTATTGTGCCGGGTGACCCCACTTATTTTGAATTTGTTGCGCCGGGGATTATGGCAATGGTGGTAATGACGGCGGTACTGACCGGACTCGCCGCATCCATTTCGCGTGAGAAAGAGCAGGGAACGCTGGACGGAATTCTCATCTCGCCGATCAATCGGCTGGCGATTATTTTGGGCAAAG
>CALEFQ010000097.1 GCA_937877125.1 uncultured bacterium
TGTCAATACCGCCCTGCCTTTATCACATATTTCCGCTTATTTAAGGACTTTTTACTGAAGCAGCCCGAGATGAACCGGGCCGCCGCAGTATAAATTTTTGGGCCGACTATTTTTCAGTTTCGGCCTGAATTTGGCCGGTCAGATCATCCAAGGCGGTAATCTTTAGCCAAGGTTTTTCCAGGCCCCGTTTTTTGCGTTTGGTAAAAAGGTAAAGCAACACCGGCACCACGATCAAAGAACCGATAGTAGCACAAAATAAACCGGCCATTAACGACGTGCCTAACCCCGTCCAAAAAGGATCGTTGATCGTCAGCGGGATAATCCCGCCAATGGTTGTGATCGTCGTAGACAAAATCGGCTTGATTCTCCCCCGGCCGGTTTCAGCCAAAGTCTGGGCCAGCGACAAGTGCGGATTCGCCCGCTTGACTCGGTTATAATAATCAATCAAAACGATCGCGTTGTTGACAACGATGCCAACCAGGGCAATGATCCCAAGTCCGGAAACCATGTCCAGGGTAGAGCCGATGGCAAACAGCGCCGGGAAAACTCCGATCAATCCCATCGGGATAGTCAGCATGATGATAAAGGGCTCGCCGTAACTGTTGAACTGGTAAACCAAAACCAAATAGACCAACAGCATGGCTATAATCAAGACCAGCTGTAAATTATTGGAAGTTTCCATAACCGAAGCGTATTCACCGCCGTAAATGACATCGTCCGTTTCTAGATCGTATTCTCCCAGCTTGTCGGCCGTCAGATAATCCTTGATCGACTGCTCCAAGACTGCCGGGTCGCCGTCGGCGGTCATTTTCACCTTGAAAGACCCGACTCGCTCCCGGTCCAGGCGGCTGATCGTATCTAAGCGCTCGACTTCCTTGATCGCGCCCAGCTCGGCCAAGCGAACCGGGACCGAAGTGTTCAGTGCCCCCGCCGCGGCCGTCGGATTGGCCACCGCGACATTTTTCAAATCCGCAGTAGAATCGCGCGCCGTTTCCCGATACACGACTGAAATTTTGTCCGACACGCCGTCATCGCGCACGACCACTTTGCCCGAGTCCGTTTCACTGAACAGAGAGTTAACCGCCATGGAGGCAAAAATCGCGCTGCTCTGCTTCTGGGCCAGCTTGACGGAATCCAAATCAACCAAAACCGATGGGGTCATCAGATCTTTCGGCCCGTTTAAAATGCGGTCGACATTTTCCTTGTCTTTGGCGAAATTTTCTAAATCATTGATTAAGCTTTCCACGCCCGCGCTGTTGGCCGACGCGATTTCCACAATCACGTCAAATTCTTGCGCCGGCGGACCGTAGGTCTGGGAATTGACGGCAATAATCTTACCGTCGGTGCGCAATTCATCCAGCTTGGCGTCCAGATCGGCCCCGATATCATCGGAAGTCATTTTGTCATCGCGCTCTTTCGGCTCCTCAACAAAAATCATGAAATTACCCTGCCAGAAGAAATAGCTCTCAAAATGCGGGATAGTCAATATTTTTTCGCCGATTTGCCGGTAGGTATCGTTCTTCAGCTCCGGCGGCGTACCGGTGGGAAATTTCACGGCTAGCGTCAACTGTTCCCCGTCCATCGTCGGGAACTGCGAAAAAGGCAACTGGGGCAAGAAATAGCTGAAACTAACGATCAGCAATAAAACCGGGATGACGATCGACAGAATCAAACCTTTTTTCGTCGTTAACACGCGGCGGATAAACCGGTAATAGAGATTGACCAGCTGGTCAACGCCGTGCTGGGCATAATAAATTAGGACCGGGAAAACCGTCATTTTTTCCCAGCGCCGGAAAACCGGTTTGCCATTGCCGTTGTTGATCGGACGCCCCAACAGCCAAGTCCCGAAGAGCGGCGTAATGCTGATGGCCAAAAAATACGAAGCCACCAGCATGATCACTAGGGTAATCGGGATATATTTGAAAAACTCGCCCATAATCCCGCCCATGAAAGCGTAAGGGATCAGCGCGATGACCGTCGTCACCGTGGCGGCCAGGATGGCGCCGCCGTAATCTTGGACCGACTTAAGCGCCGCGGCGTATTTATTCATGCCCCGCTTGAGATTGTCCAACATGCCGGAAGCAATCACAAT
The DNA here is from genome assembly GCA_937877125.1 of uncultured bacterium. Classification (GTDB taxonomy): domain Bacteria; phylum Patescibacteriota; class CALEFQ01; order CALEFQ01; family CALEFQ01; genus CALEFQ01. The sequence continues at coordinate 2,093 of CALEFQ010000097.1, forward strand.
CGCATTGTCCACCAGCATACCGAGCGCCAGAATCATGGCAAACAAGGTCAATATATTCAGGGTATATCCCAGCAACGGCATGACAAACCAGGTGATCAAGAAAGAGACCGGCAGAACCAGCGCGACCAAGAGACCGGCGCGCAAGCTGACGAAGAAAAGAAGCACGACCAAAATAATAATCAGTCCCTGCCAGCCGTTCTCGGCCAAGTCGCTGATCAGGCCGCGGACAAAAGGTGAGGTGTCATAAACCAAATTCAGCTCGACATCTTCCGGCACGATATGTTTATCATGAATTTCTTCAACCGCTTGCTTAATGGCATCGGAAACCCGCAGGACATCGCCGTCGCTCTTTTTCGTGGCCAACAAATAAATTGCTTCAGTTGATTTGGCCTGGTCATCACCGTTGATGTATCCGGCAATCGTAAAAGTATCATCGGCCGGCACCCGCTCCACGGCTGCGACCTCACTTAGTTTTATCGGCCCGATGGCAATTTTCTTGAAATCATCCAGGTTATCAACCGAGGCTTCGATGATGATCGGCTTTTCCCGGCCGTCGCTAGTTTTCACAAACCCGCCCGGCAACGCCGAGGTCGCACCTTTAATGGCTTCCACGACCACCTCTTTCGTCAGGCGATAGCGAGTCAGTTTTGACTCGTCCAGGGTGACCTGGATTTCCATTTCGGCATTGGGCAGGACTTCCACCGTCTTGATCTCGGGAGAAACCGCTTCCAGGTAATTCACTACCGGCGGCGTCATTTCCAGCAGTTCGGTGCGCGAACGCTCGTCGCTGGAAAGAACATAAGCGACGGTCGGTCCGGTGATGTCAACTTGGGCCACCTGGACCTCGACCTTTTCCGGCAAATTGGCTTCTCGGGTTTTATTTTCCACGTCAGTCACCCGGTCGGCCAAATTTTTGAAATCCTCGAATTCGATGAAGACATTGCCGAAATTGTTATCCGCCGTCGAACGCAGGGTCTTGATTCCTTCCACCTCGTAAATCTTGTTTTCCAGCGGGATAATCACTTCCTGTTCGATATCGCCGGAAGCCGCGCCGGGATACACCGCGTTTACCAGAACCATATTGGCCGGGATATTAGGAAAATCCTGTTTGGGGATGTCGGTCACTCCAAAATATCCCGCAATGATGACGGCGATAAGCAGTAAAATGGTGACGCGATAACGATCAATAAAAAATCGCGCCCATTGGGCGAATCCGTTTGGTTTGAAATTAAGTTGTTTGTCCATCTTCGCTTTTGGTTAAAATGACAAGAATTTGTCTATTTTAGCATGGGAAACAGAAAAGGCAAGGATTGATACCGTAATGCCAAATTCAAAATACCTAATGCAGAATAGAGCTAATTTTGCATTACGCATTTTGCATTTTTAATTATTTTCTATTCATATCTCAAGGCTTCAATCGGATTGAGCTTGGCGGCGCGCCGCGCCGGATAATAGCCGAAAACCAACCCCACTAAGGCGGACACCCCGAAAGCCAGGAGGATCGAACTGACTGTGATGCTGGCTTGAATCGTGGAAAACTGGGAAATGAGCAAGGCCGCGACATAGCCGAAAACGATCCCGAAAATTCCGCCGAAGAAAGTCAGCATGATTGATTCCATCAAAAACTGCGAGGTAATATCACTCCGCTTGGCGCCGATTGCTTTGCGCAGACCGATCTCTTTGGTCCGCTCCGTCACCGAGGTCAGCATC
>CALEFQ010000098.1 GCA_937877125.1 uncultured bacterium
TATTACTGATACAAAAAGGCCGCCCGCCGATTCGGAGAGCGGCCTTTTTTGTTACTTGTTACCTGTTACTTGTCAGAAGTATCCGCCGGTCGGGACGACCCCGCCGCGGAAGCGTTTATCATAAGCGAAAAAATTTATCCCGTTGATGACCTTCCCATTGTATTCGAAAGCCCGCACTTGCGGCCCGCCGCCGGTATTCGGCCCGGCCACGATTTCCGCCCGGCCGTCGCCGTCCACGTCCATCATCTCCACATTGGCTCCGCACTGGACGCCCGCCGGAAACGCCCGCCATTCGCCGAGGACCGTGCGCGCCGAATTGTACTTATAAACCTTCATCCACGCTTCTCCGTTGTAAAGCTGGCTGACTACAATTTCATCCGTCCCGTCCGCGTCAACATCGCCGCTCGAAACATCGACGCCAGTGCGTGAATTTTTATGGAAAGCGAAGAAGCTGTTCGATTTGAGAATCGCCTGGCCATTTTTGATGTCATAGACCCGGATGTGCGGCCCGCCGCCGACGCTGGCGCCGCAAATCACCTCTTTGACGCCATCCTCATCAACATCGCCCGTGGCGACCGTGACTCCGGCGGTAATTTTTCCGAAGGGAGACCAGGTCGCCAGAATTTCGCGGCGGGAATTATAGCGATAAACCTTGACCTGATGCCCCTGGGTAAACTGGCTGACCACGACGTCATCTTTGCCGTCGCCGTCAACATCGCCGCTGGCGACGTCAACCCCGCCGCGGAAAGAAGATGCAAAAGGCCGATAGTCAATGCCGCGCTTGAAACCATTTTTCTCGTAAACGACTACGTGGGGCTGGGCGCCGATTCCGCTGCCGGCGACAATCTCCACGCCGCCGTCTTTATCGACATCGCCGGTACTGACCCGAGCGCCGTTGCGGGTATAAGACGGGAAAGCGAAGAAACTCTCCGACTTGGCTTTCCCGCTCGTGGAAAACTCCCGGACGTGCGGACCGCCGCCCTGGCCGGGCACAGTCACGAGACGCGCCTCGCCGGAAGACAAGGTAATTTCTTTTGTTTCACTGTAGTTATTGTAGTTGTCGCGGGTCCGGACTTCGATAGTATGCCGTCCTAGGGAAAGATTAAGCGAACAAGTGAAATCCTCGGAACCCTCGTTGAAACTGCCGTCAGAGGCCTCGCCGGTTTCCCATTCGCCGCCGTCGGCTCGGCACTCCGCCGTGGCAATTTTGGCCACCGTGATATCGTTGCCGAGGCCGTAGGGATTTTTATTCTCGACTTTGGTAACGGAAGAACTGCCAGTAATTCTCGGGTGGGTCGTGCCAGCGCCGCCTTCAACCTCCCCCAGCTCGATATCAGGCGCCGTTTCCAGGACATCTAAAATGCCGTTGCGCTCGGAATCGATGATGCCTATCTGGCCACGGGCATACATATCCACGGCCCCTAGAGTATAAGGTGTCACCTGACCTCGCATAATGCTTTGCACATTGTGCGGGCAGGCATTATTACAATTATAATTATAGTAATCCAGGTACCCGCGATGCTGATCACAAGTACAGGCGGAAGAATACTGGTCATTGGCATAAAAAGCATGGCCGAACTCGTGGGCCGTCACCGCGTCCATATTGGAAATGCTGTAGCCGTCATTATCATAAGTCATGACCGAATACGGACCGCCGATCCACATGTAAGCAAAATAATTATCAGCGAAGGTGCCGTTACCGTCATTGAGACTGTCCACGACAAAATAAGTAACCGCCCAATCCGAACCGTCCGCTTCGCGAAGATCATTGTTGAAATGACGGACCTTGTCTAGACGCTGGGAATCGGTATAACCGAAATTTTGCATAATCTGACTGACCCAGAGATGCTCGCCGTTGCCGCCATAAGGATCAGCCGGCCGATTAATCGGCTCATAGCTGGTGCGCGCCCGACTATCAGTGCGCCCATTGTAAAAATGAAAAGTGAAAGACATATGGGCCGCCGGTTCCCGATCATACCACCAATTGATCCCATTCTGGATCTCGGTGGCTACGGCCGATTCCCTGGCCGAACTCCAGGATTCAGTTTTGGCATCTATCGCTCCCGTGCTCTCTGGCAGAATCACCGCGATGGAAATATTACCGGCCATGTATTCCGAAGTGTCATAAAATCCGGCGCCGTTGGGGGCCCGATATGACTCGTTGCGCGCCGCGGGCTCCTGGTGCCCGGCTGCTCGCGCCGCCCGGCCGTCAAGGTCGGGAGCCGGAGAGAGATCATCATTAACCAGCGGTTGGCCGCTATTCGGATTCACCGCCGGCGCGACAAAATGAGCGTTCCAAGAGCTAATGCCGACACGCGCGCTCAAATCTTCCAATCCTAAAGTTTCGGAATCAACCTGGTCAAAAATGACGCGATCCACGCCCGGCAATGATTCAACTGCGTCGGCTTGCTGACGATCCAATTTTCCCCAAGCAACTCGGGGCGGAAAACGATTTATCACCGCGCCGTTTAGTTGTTCAACCTGATCAATAGTTTCCGGCAGCTTATCTTCTTCCTGTCCCGAAAAAATAAAAAGTGCATCGGGTCGAGAATCAGATGCCGTAAGCGTCGCCTGATCTTCCGGCCGATCCGCCTTGTTTTCGGGAGCTAGCTGTGCCCAGACATCCGTCCCGGCATTCAAAAAAGCCATTATCAAAAGAATGGCCGCTAAAGTCGAACTTAATTGTATCGTTGTTTTAAGCCTAAAAAAAGAGGGCGTCTTCATGAAAATGGAAGAAATCACCCGCTGACTCTTATGCTTATATTATAGCACACCAAACTTTTTTTGCCAAGGGATAACTAAGAAATTTTCCCCATTCCCCTACAACGTTCACAGATCTCAAAAGATCAAGAGTTTTTCGGCTTGGCCTCTTTCTTTTTGGCGGCCCGATCCAGGACCGTGATGTGCTCGTTCGTGAGAATGTCTTGCAAGAACAAATCATGCATCGTGCGGCGGTAATCATACTCATTGTGATCAATCACGGAATAACGGATCTGTTTGCCGACCGTTTTTTCCAGCTCGGCCACCGCGTCCAAGAGTTTTTCCCGTTTGGGCGAACCAACTACCAAGAGATCGGTCTTGGGCAGGCGCTGCTGAGTGAAAATACCGGTCAGAATAACGACGTGGACGTTTTTAAGCGACTGGAGCATCCGCATTGATTTTTCCTGGGGGGTAACGCCTGATTTGATTATCAGCGACCGCAACTCTTCAAACAGCTCAAAATCGCGGTTAACCGTGTAATATTTTTTGCGGTCTTCCGTATGGCTGACCAGTAAGCCTAGCTTTTGCAGATTATCAAGTTCCCGGCGGATGGAATTAATCCGTTCGTTCAGCCGGCGGGTCAATTCCCGCACGAAATAGGTTTGTTCCGGATTCAGGAGAAACAAGCTCAAGAGTTTGATGCGGACTTTTGAACTGAAAAGATGTTCAAGCATAGAAAAATATTAGAAGTTATGAACAAATATATTAACTCAGTATAGAAGAGTCTTGTTCAGTTGTAAAGAAATTTTGTTCAATTGCGCCCGGCTGTCCCTGAAGCCGGCCCAGTTTAGGCAAAACTAACTAATTTTCGCCCGTCCGCCGATGAATTCTAACTGGACAGAAATTTTAAGGATAACTTCGGGCTGTCATCCTGTCCCCTTGCGGAAATCCCCGCATAATATTATACTGAAAAATGTTAATTCTCGTTTTCGTTTCCCCGGCAATTCACGCTAAACGCGCCGGCCCGCACCGAAATTTCCATGCCCAAACTAAATACAACAGTCAGTGAGCTTCTTATCTACAATCCCGACACCTCCGAAGGTTTCGCGGAAACTTTTGTGTTTGAGCCGGAAGAAAAAGACGAAGAACCGTATGGCCGGTTGATGATCTTAGTCAGCTTTGACCAGCAGAATCCGAAAAACGCGGAGATCTCCGAGGCCATCGCCTCGATCATGCAGAATGAATACTACCGGTCTTCGGAGAGAAACGCCGAGCAACAATTTGAATATGCCATAAAACGTGTCAACGATATCCTGGGCGACCTCGCCTCGGCCGGAGAAATCAGCTGGATCGGCCAGCTAAACAGTGTTATTACCGCCATGGTCGGTGATGAAATCTTCCTGACCTCCTCCGGACAAACTTTCGCCTATCTGTTAAGGCGTCAGCAATTAGCCCACCTCAATAAGGAAAGTTCTTCCGTCCCCCTTAAGCCCAACCCCCTCAAAACTTACGAAAATATCGTCCACGGCAAGCTTAACCCGAACGACAAACTGATCTTCCTCTCCCCGTCGATCCTTGATTACATTGAAAAACCGAAAATAAGGGAAATTATTGATCGGTTTACCCCCGACATTGCCGCTAGGCATCTTCAAAGCAAACTGGTTTCTTTCCAGGGTAAAAAGGCCATGGCGGCCTTAATTGTCAGTGCGGCGGAAGAAACCAAAACATCCAAACCCGTGCCAGCCTCCCCTCAGATTACCGTGAAACCAGATATCCCCTCCCATTCCCCGGTCCGCCCCCACCAAGCACCCGGCGCTTTGGCGCGCACTTCCCGAATCATCCGTTCCCTGGCTGCCAAAACCGCTTCTGGGACCAAGAATACGATTCTACCTCTACTAAAAGGCAAAAAGCCTGCTTCCGCCTCAAAAAATGATCGCGGGCCAAAGCCTTCCGCCGCCACCCCGTCCGTGCAGGAGCCTTTGACTAGCCGCAAGCCCTACACGTACACCGATTTACGCCCCAAGCCCTGGTGGAAAAAAACATTGCTAACCCTGCAAAACTTGGCCAAGGTCGCCTGGGAATCTTTTGCCGCCTGGTTCATGAAACTGCCCAAAACCAGCAAGATTTTATTCCTGGTGGTCGTATTCTTAGTGATCGCCTTTTTAGTCAGCCTCGTGGCCGTACGGGGAAGCAAGCAAGACCAGGAACAGCGCGCCATTTACAACAACCTGACCGCCGAAGCGCGTCAGAAAGAAGAAGAAGCTCAATCCGCCCTGATCTATGGCAATGACGCCAAGGCCCGTGACCTGCTCAACGAATCGCAGAAGATTGCCGAGGACGTCCAAGCGACAAAATACCGAAATGATGAAGCGGCCGCCGTTTTGGCCAAAATAGAAAAAGATAGGCAAAAACTCAATCATATAACCCAAGTTGATAATCCCGAAACGGTCGCAGATTTTACCACCCTAGGCGACGGCATCAACCCGACTCGACTCACCCTAGCTGAAAAATATCTGGTTTCCTACAACCCCAATCAGCCGTCACTTTATACTTTCCAAATCAGCGACAAAAAATACGAAGCGGTCGAAGTCCAGACATCCGGCAAGCTCACGGCGATGACTAGCGCCGGCAAAGACCTAGCCCTGGCGTCATCGAAGCCGGCCTTAATCAGTTACAACTTCAGCAGCGCCTCCGTAGGAGAAGCCGATACCGAAATTCCAGACGGCCAGCAATTAGTCGCCTTAAGCCTGTTCGGCAACCGCCTATACACCTTAGACCCCGGCAACAATAGCATCCAGCGCCATTCGCTGACACTGGGCGGATTTTCTAAGCCTAGCAATTGGCTTAATAGCGAGGCCGACCTGAGCGGCGCGGTCGACCTAGCCATTGACGGTTCTGTTTACGTTCTGACCAACGACGGCCGCGTGTTAAAATTCCTGCGCGGGAACCAGGAAGAATTTGCCCTGGGCGAAATGACGACTCCATTAAATAGCCCAATGGCGATTTATACCGATGAAAATTCATCTAACCTCTATATCCTCGACCCCAAAAACAACCGGCTCGTCGTCTTCAACAAAGACGGCCAGATGAAGAACCAATACTTATCGGAAACTTTCACCGACCTGCGCGGAATGGCCATTGACGAAACCAGCGACAAGGCCTACTTACTAAACGGTACAAAAATATTAGGTATCAGACTCAGCTCAAATAACTAATACGGCATCCTGGCAAAACTTTTTTCCGAACCATAAAGCCCACCGACAGCGCCGGTGGGCTTTAAAATTAGCCGCAAATTTTATCGCCTTCAGGCCGAAAGGGAAAGCCTTCTTAGTTACTTATAGAAAACCTGGATTTGGTGCCGAGATCGAGCCGGGTGAAAAGGCCGGAACCGATCCCCGAGAAGTTGCTGTCTTTTAAAACCGACGGACTGCGCTAATTCCCGCAGTTGCGAAGCGGTCCAAATCCTTTGCTTAATAATAGCCTGGAACCTTCGGCCAGACTTTTGGCCGCGTGAAACCGTGATTGTTTCGGAAGCCGTAAGCACGCCATGGCGCCGATCGTAATTCTCTACCCGAAAACACTCATCGTATAAATTGCCCCCG
>CALEFQ010000099.1 GCA_937877125.1 uncultured bacterium
AGTTGCAATTCACCACTAGAGTGAGGGCGGACAATAATCCCATTGCCGGAATCCATCAATTCCTGTGTGCCGCCAGTATTAGTGGTGACGATCGCCAATCCGCTCGCCATCGCTTCTAGTAATGAATTACTCATACCTTCATTGAGCGAGGGCAGGACAAAAACGTGCCCGCGGCGATAATTAGCGGCGATGCGATCGGTTTTCGGATCAATAAAACCGTGGAATTCAACCCGGCTGGCTAAACCGGCTCGCCTGATCCGCTCTTTCATTTCCGCTTCCAAGCTACCGGTCGACATGGTCAACAATCGAATATTCTTATGTTCTTTGGCAAGCTGGATAAAAGCTTCGATGAGGTAGCGAATTCCCTTGCGTTCAATAAACCGCGAATTGTAAATTATCGTAAATCCGGAATTCCTTTTCTGGCTGTCGGGAAAAAACTTTGTGGTGTCAACCCCGTTCGGGATTACGAAAATCTTTTGAGCCGGGCTTGATTGCAGAGCCAATCGCCTTAGCCCCTCGGAATTTGCCACCACCGCGGCCGCGCGCCGCCAGATGTAATCGCGGCTAAGTTTTTTAAAGATAAGCTGGTCTAGTAATTTGTATTTACGGCTATAAAAAGGGACATCGGAACCGCGCAGTGACACGATATATGGCAAGCCGGTCTTCATTGCTAGGTAGCCGCAAGGGACTCCGAAAAAGGCGTGGACTAAATCGTATTTATGCCGCGCCATTAATTTTTTGGCGGCGCGCCAAGCCTTTCGGCTATACCTGACCAAATCTCCCAGCGACTGGTCGTGAGGATTGCCCCGTTTGTTTATGTTCAGAAAATAAATTTTGATGTTAGGCGAGACTTTTTCCTCGCGATACTCGCCTGAGGAAGAAGTCAGAAGATCAATGGTTAGATCCTTTTCCTTGGCCAGCTCTTTTAGTAAATAAAAAGTGGCGTTGCCCGCGCCGCCGCCCAAGGGAGGATACTCATAATTGAAAAACAAGATGCGCATCAGCTATTTTCATTCCTTATGACTTCCCTAATCCGATAAGGCGGATGCCCCAGGATAGCGTATCGGTTGCGGACAATCATATCGGCCAATAAACCAGAGACAATAAATAAAACCCCAAATAAACATAGCAAACCAGCAAACAACGTCAGGGCCGTGTCGGACAAGTCTTTTCCTTCGAAGATTTTTAGATACAAGGCGAAACCGCCACAGATAAAACCGGCCAGCATCGAAATTATTCCCAGTCCGCCAAACAAATGAAGCGGTCGGGCGCTGTATTTATGCCAAAACCAAACAGCCAACATATCCAAGATGCCCTTGAATCCCCTTTTCCAGTTGTATTTAGTTTTCCCTTTTTTTCGCTCCTCGTGCCGGACTTCCACCTCGGCGACGCGATAGCCGTTAATGGTCAATAAAGCCGGAATAAAACGATGCAACTCACCGTATAATTCCAGGTGTTCCAGCGCTTCCCGCCGAAAAGCTTTTAAGGTGCATCCGGAATCATGAACATTATCCCTGATAAACATCCAACGGAGACGATTAGCCATCCGGGAATTTAATTTTTTCAGAAAAGGATCGTGCCGGTGTCGGCGCCAGCCCGCGACCGCGTCCGCGTGGCTATTTTCCAGTTTGTCGAGCAGTTTCGGTATTTCCGAGGGCGGATTTTGCAGGTCACCATCCAGGGTAATAATTATCTCACCTCGCGATTGTTTGATTCCGGCATCGAGCGATGCGGTCTGGCCGAAATTGCGGCTAAAATTGACGATTGTCAGTGGCTTCAGGGATCGCATGATCTTCAGAGTGGCATCTCTCGAACCGTCATTGACAAAAATCAGTTCGTATGGTTTTTTTAGGCGACCAAAAACGCTGACCAGCTGACGATGTAGTTCGCCCACGCATTCGGCCTCATTATAAATTGGCACTACCACCGAGTATTTGCAGGGTGGCATTTTTTGGCCAGAAATTTCGCTCATCATTGTAAAATTAGCCCTGAAATGGTAATTTGTCAAATATGGTACTCCTCTCAAATCAGCTTAATTTACGAAAAAAGTTAGTGGTTTTCGCGCTGGTTTCAGTGATTTTCACTGGCGTTTTTTGCTTAATTACCTGGCCCTGGGCGGCTAGTTTCAGTGAAAAAATACCAGGTCTAGTGGACACTTTTTCCCCAGAAGAATCAATGAATTACGCCGATACCTATCAGTATTTAGGCGATTATCGGTTGTTCCAGTCACGAGCCTTTTCCTGGGAATTATTCGACTTGTCATCCCGATCTAATCTTGCAATTTTGCAATTATCCTTTGGTGAAATAACCGGCTATAATTTATGGTGGTTCGGCAGTTTTTTTATTGCCTTCTGGGGATGTTTTGCCCTGGTCTGGTATCTGACAAAAAATTATTGGGGAGCTTTTGGGGCGGGCCTAATTTTTTCTTTGGCCCCCTACCATTTCGCCCATTCCTATGGGCACAGCGGCGCGATTTGGTATGGCTGGCTGGCATTTTTAGCACTCTTCCTGTTGCGCTATTTTGATAACAAGTCAAAAGCTGATTTATTGGCAGGTTTTTTCTTTTTCTATTTAGTTATCCGAGCGGACGACCACTATGCCCTCTATGGGACTGTCCTTATTTTTGTTCTGTTAATCTACGGATTCGTGGCAAAGAAGATCAAGCTGAGAGACTTTTTTTGTTGGCCGATCATGCTAGGCCTGGGCGCGGCTGCTGTCCTGGGGTTGCTAGTTCTGCAGAACAACTTTACGGTTCTTTTTTCAGCCGACAATTGGCTGGTTCCTCCCTATACTGACGTTTACAATTTCTCTATTGATATTTTAGCGCCGTTTACACCTCCTTCATATCACCTCACCCAAGGCAATCAGCCGTTGCATTCCTTCAACGAAGAGCATTACTGGTTTTTTTCGGAAAGAACAGTTTATCTTGGATTGGCAACCTTGGCTCTGACGATCGCCGCCATATGGCTAGCTAACAAAAAACGCCAAATTAAATCACTGGCTGTTTGGCTAGTCTTGGCCGCCGGTTTCTTGATTATGGCATTGGGCACATCTTTAGTACTGGACGGCCAGGTTTTTGAGCCGCTCCATCTTCCCTATTACTGGGTTTATCGATATGTCCCGTTTTTCAATATCATTCGAGCGACCGGACGGATTTTCGTTTTATCCATTTTAGGATGGAGCGTTTTGGCCGGCTTGGGAATTACTTTTTTGCTCGAGAAATTACCGCACCGGAGAAAAATCATTACCGGAATCGCGCTGGCTGTGATTATCGCTCTTGACTTTTCCTACTTCAATTTGCCGGTCGGCCGGCCGATCGTCCCCAAATTTTATACCGAGGTGCTGGCAATTGATAAAGAAAACTCGCAGGTTCTTGAGATTCCCGGCAGCACCGATTACGCCATCGGCTCGATGACAAATTACTATGAGATGCTGTCTAATCACCGGAAAGTAAACTTGCGCGACTATTCGAGAACTGGCCGCGTCGACGTTTCGAATATAAAAAACAATCCCATCCTTAACACCCTGGCGTATCGGGCCGTGCAACCGGAAACCCCGGAAATTATTAAACACGATTGGCCTAAGCTTTGCCCCGCCGTATTAAAAGAAAATAACATCGGTTATATCGTGCTTCATCTAGATTACATGTCGGCACAAGCGATAGCTAAAGAGCGACAGCTATTACAAAGTTGCGGTGTCCGCCAAGTTTTCGGCGATGACCAGCTGCAGGCTTACCAAGCCGCAAACAATACGGCTATTTCATCTTTGTACCTGACTGAATTAAATTTTCATTCATCTGATCCTGAGGCTTTGCAAACTATTTTAATTCACAATCCGACCGAAGAAACTGTTGGGGTCGACTTGAATTTCACGTATCAGTCCAAAACTTATCAACCCAGAATGATCACGTTGGAATACCAGGAGACAGTCATTAAAACCGTCGACGTCCCTGGATTCCGGGACGATAATTTTTCTGCCTCTGTCCGGGCATTGCCCGGTGACTCGAAGCTAGAAATCAAGTATTTAGGCTTAGGGTCCTCAGTGCCGGAATTTCCTCACCTGACAATAACCGAAATCACTTATTCTTTTATCACCAACTAAGCATTGCCAATCAGGTTATTTTTGGCTAAAATAAGCGTTGTTCATTGATAACTGCACTTATGCCCGCTTACCGTATCAAAAACACGCGCAGTCGTATTCTAATGCCCTTGGTCAATTTCTTCGGCTATGCGATCTGGGGCTGGTCGAGATTAAGCGCACCGCCCTTAAACCAGGTTTTCCCGAAGAAAATACTGGTTTTGCTTTTGGATGAGATTGGTGACGTCCTCCTGGCCACGCCGGCCTTGCACCGCTTGAGGAAAATTTACCCTCAAGCCAAGATTGCCGTGGCTGTCCGTCGTCCCGGATACGCGATTCTGTCAGCGAACCCCGATATCGACGACCTCATCCTGGTCGACCTGCCTCGGTTTAGCGCCCGCCCGAGCGGACTTCTGGCTGATTTAAAGAATATCAAAAAAGCTCTGCCCGTGTTAATGTCGCGGCTGAAAGAGCCGTATGACCTCGGCCTCGATCTACGTGCCGATTTGCGGACGATCTATTTACTGAAAAAAATCGGTCTCCCGATTAGGGTCTCGCAATCTATTCGCGGCGGCGGTTTTTGGCTGACCCATATTCCTCCCTACCACGGCGAATTACACGAGGCGGAAAGGAAACTCGAGATTGTTAATTTCTTACGCCCTAATTTTAATGAAAAAGTCGACGGCAAATTACGGATAGCTGTGGCTCCGGAAAAAAAGCGCCAGGCGCGGTTGCACCTATCGAACTCCGGAATTACCGAGTCGCATAAATTTGCGGTGATCCATCCGTTTGCCGGTTGGCCGCCCAAACAATGGCCGGCCGAACGTTTCGCCGAAATTTCTCGGTATCTGGCCATAAAGCATCGCCTAAAAGTGGTTATTATCGGCGCTCCCCAAGATAAGCCGGCCGCTGATAAAATCGTTTCTTTGTCAAACCAGGACGGTGTCGTCTCTTTGGCCGGTGCGATCGACCTGAAAACAACGGCGGCCATAATTGAGCATGCCAGCCTCTTTATCGGCAATGATTCCGGTCCAATGCACCTGGCTTGCGCCGTGCAAACCCCGGTAATTGCACTTTTCGGCCAAAACACGCCGCACCGCTACGGACCATGGCAAAATAAAAATATAACGCTGTATCACCAAGTGGAATGCTCCCCTTGCCCCCAAACGGAATGCCGGCGCCGCCCTAATTGCCTGGAACTTATTTCAATAGATGAAGTAATGAAAGCGATCGTTACTTTATTACCAAAATAGATGCCCCTAACCTTGGAAAAATTATCACTGCGCATCTTCCTGGCTTTTTTCGGCTGGCTGCTGACAGCGATTTTTCTAGCCATCGCGGGCTGGTTTTCAATAACTGCCGTCATCACAATTTCGGTCCTTGCGGGAGCTACCTTGATAATTTCCTTTTTTGTCCGGCCGGGGTTCCTGGCTCTAAACAAAAAAGATTTACTGATCATTATCATTATTGCTGCCTTGACCGTCTTTATCGGCGTATCTTTCCACGATCTTCCGCTGGGGCGAGATCCCGTCAGCTACTCGGTGGCGGCGATCAAAATTTCGGAAACTGGCAGCTTAAGCTTCCAAGACATCTTAACCCGCCCCTATCATGGTTTCACGGCTCTCGGCTCAGACAATTTCACCTCGCAATTCCTGCCTGGATACAATGTTTACCTGGCAATTTGGTACGCGCTGGGGGGAATGCCGGGGATGATGGCCGCTAATAGCCTATTGGTCTTTTTTACCTTACTGGCGATCTACCTGGTCGCCGCCCGCCTCTCTTCGCGCGGCGGCGGCCTGGCCGCGGTGTGCTTAACGGCTAGCTTTTACGCCTTTCTTTGGTTCAGCCGGGAATGGGCTTCAGAAAATCTCCTGGCCCTGTCATTTTTTAGCAGCGCACTTTTCCTGGCGGTCGGAATCCGCGAACGAAAAATTGGCTGGGTTTTCGCCGGTTCGCTGCCTGCCGCTTTTTCGATTCTAGTTCGGGGTGAAGGATTATTGTATTTCGGGTTTTACGTTTTAGCGGCCCTGATCGCGCTAATTTGGTGGCGGCGGCAATTTGACTGGACAAACCGCCAGCGATGGTGGCTTTTAACCTTGGCCGCCTTGCCGTTTATCGCCTTTCAATTTTATAGCGACCGCTACGGGACCGGCTATGTTTTTGAGCAAGGCGAAAGCATCGGAAACGCCTTGGTAGCCATGTTTGGCAAAACCTCGCCGCTCCTGGTAATAATCGGAATTTTACTGATAATCCTGATTGTGTTTTTCGTAAAATTTTTCTTTTCTAAGAAACCTAAATTATTTCAGGATCGCTTCCGCTCGATCGCCCTGATTATTTTCGGCCTAGGCTTAGTCGCCGGCCTGATTTTCTGGTGGTGGTACGCGCGCCAGATTCCGATAATCAAATGGTCAACTTATCGTCCCCTGTATGTTTTAGAAGTTTTCAATTGCTACTTTTTGGGGTTATTTTTGGCCGTCGCGTATCTCGGCTTGATAAAGAGAGCCTGGCCTAAATTGGCGTATCTATTAGTTTTGCTGGCCGTTCCCGCTCTAGTGTTTGTGCTAGATCCTTACATCGCGCTGGATCATCCTTGGTTTTTGCGCCGTTTTGTCGCCGTCTTTTTCCCCTTAGTCTTCATCCTGGCCGCGGTCGTTTTAGCCCGTTGGCCCTGGCGTCGGAATTTATTCGTCGGCGCGACCGCAGTTTTAGTGATTATAAATATTTTTGTCAGCGGACCGATCTTGATTTTCCGTGAATATGATGGCAGTTCCTCAGAAGTCGCGCGGCTGGCCAAGTATTTTACAAACCAAGACCTGGTTCTGATGACGCCGGGCTGGGAATGGCAAAAATGGGCGTATTACCTGAAGTACGAACATGGTTTAAATGTTTTGCCGTCACAGGAAGGGTTTGAAAATAGACAAGAGTTTTTTAACCTGGTCAGTAATTACGAACGCGTCTTCGTTATCAGCGACCAAGACGGGCAATATTTTCCCGGCTACAGCGACAGCCAGCTACAGCTCCTCGACAGCATCACTTTGAAATACCGTGCGATTGATAAACCATTGTGGGGACTCAGCGCCGTCATCGACCGGGACAACGGCCGGATCGACGTGAACGATCTGCAGCGCCAACAAGACCAGCTACCGCCTGCGCGCATAAATGAGGAAACTGTGCCGCTTAAAATATTTCAATTACAGAAATAAGCTATGAAAATACTGGCGATCTCTCATTCGGCCGTAATCGAACGCTACCAGCAAAAGTTCGAGTTTTTGGCTAACCGGTTTGGGCACGAGATCGTCTTGGTGATTCCGCAAACCTGGGAAGAAGGCGGCCGCCAGATCGTCCGCGGGAAAAATCGCCGCGTCGGGAGCTTGCAGGTGCAAACTTTGCCCTGTTTCTTGCGCCCGCGACTCCGGCGCCATTTCTATCTAGGCCTGGCTAGATTGGCCCGGCGATTCCAACCTGACCTGATTTACGCCGAAGAAGAACCGCAAGCGGAAGTAACTAGGCAAGCCGCCGAAATTGCTCGGAAACTCAAGACTATTTTTGTTTTTTTTACCTGGGAAAATATCCCCCAAACCTATATAGGCCGCAAAAGGAAGATCGAAGTTCTGGCATATCAGCAGGCCGCCGGAGCAATTGTCGGAAACCAGGACGGAACGTTAATTCTCAAAAAAAACGGTTATGCTAAGCCGGTGGCTGTTATCCCGCAATACGGGGTTGATCCTGGTTTTTTCCGTCCGGAAAACGTCGCTGACTTAAGAGAAACTCTTAAGCTAACCGGCAATTTTGTCATCGGTTATGTCGGACGCCTCTTGCCGGAAAAAAACATTTCCGCCCTACTACGAGCGGCGACTAATCTCCCTGACAATGTTTCAGTTGTTCTGATTGGCAACGGCCCGGAACGGGCAACCCTGGAAAACCTGAGCCAAAAACTACGACTAAACCAAAGAGTCAAGTTTATCTCCGCAATTAAGTATGAGGAAATGCCTCGATATTTCAACCTACTTGAGGTACTGGTATTACCGTCGATCTCTACGGCCAAATGGAAAGAACAATTTGGCCGGGTCTTAATCGAGGCAATGGCTTGCGGGGTGCCGGTTATTGGCTCGGATACCGGCGAAATTCCCAATGTAGTCGGAGCAACGGGCTTGATTTTTTCTGCCGGCCGGATAGATCAACTTACCGATCAACTGACCCGAATATTTCATGAACCCAGCTTAAGGCAGAAACTCAGCCGCTTAGGCCGAGAACGCGTCCTTTCCCTTTATTCTAACCAAAAAATCGCGGAACAAATGGATAGTTTTTTCAATAAGCTAAAGGAACGGCCATGAAACCAATCATCGGCCTCGATTGCCAGAAAATTTTGTCACCAACCGGTAGCGGCGCCGGCGTCGAGCATTATGTCTATCATCTGGCCAACCAGCTCGCTCAAAACCATGACCGCTTTTGTGACTTATGTTTCTGCCTCCATCCCCGGCTGCAAGATTCTCAAGTCGCCAAGCAATTACAGGCCAAGACAGGCGTACGGACTGTTTTCTGGCCGCAGTCCGCTCTGGAACGCCGCGGCTGGTGGCCTTATACAAAATATCGCCGTCAGGCAAATTTTTTGCGCCGGCAAAAGCTTGACTTGTTACACGGTCCGGCCAATGTCACGCCGCTCTTTTATCAAGGGAAAACCGTGGTAACTGTTCATGATTTAATTATTTACGAACACCCCGAATGGTTTCCCGGCGGAGTGGCCGACTGGTTTTGGCGCCATAGCCTGGTACCCCAAGCCCTCGCTCGCGCTGATAAAATAATCGCGGTTTCTAAGTTTACTAAGCAACAGATTATCCGCCACTTCAGAATCGATCCCGAAAAGATCGTCGTAATTTACGAAGGAATGACCACGGCCCGGGTCGCGCCAACCGCCAGCGCGCCAGAGAAACTGCCGCAACGCGCCCGGCAACAGAAATTCTTACTCTACGTCGGCACGGTTGAGCCGCGCAAGAATTTACCAAGATTAATTGAAGCATTTGGGCAAATTAGCAATTTTTTTCCAGATTTAAACCTGGTGATCGCCGGAAAAATGGGCTGGAAATACGAACCGGCACTAAGAGCGGCTGATCAGTTAACAGAAAAATCGAGAGTGATCTTTACTGATTACATTACCCAATCCCAGAAAGAATGGTTATATCAACACGCCCTCGGCTTTGTCTACCCCTCCCTGGCTGAAGGATTCGGTTTGCCGGTTCTGGACGCGATGGCGAACAAAATACCGGTAGTGACCAGCAATGTGTCTTCCCTCCCGGAGGTCGCCGGTTCGGCCGCTATTTTTGTTGATCCTTACTCCGTCGCTAGCATCGGCATGGGAATGACCAAACTGGTGCGCGACGCCGATTTAAGACAAAAATTAATCACCGCGGGGCTAGATCAGGCGCGAAAATTTTCCTGGGAACAAAACATCAAGCAAACATTAGCCGTATACCAAACGGTCCTAAATTAGTTCCTAAAACAAAAATTCCCTGCCTGGGAATTTTTGTTATTCGCTATCGCCGGGCACCGAAGGCGGCGTGGATTTACGCCGCAAAATCACTTTCAGATATTCGCGGTCTTGGGGATTATAGAGACGCAAGGCAAAAATCAAGCCAATAAACAGTCCCAAGCTCGCGACGGTCCCAAGGTAAATGTTGACTTTAGCCGAAAAATAAGCCAGGACTCCGGTCGCGATCACGGCCAGGAAAACCTTGAAGCCTTTGAATAAGTTTTCTCTGGTAAATATCCGGTAGAGCCGGCGGTCGATATAAATAAAGGTTATCAAGCACAAGATCGCTTCAGTAATTATTGTCGCGACCGCCGCGCCGGACGCGCCATAAACGGGAATTAGCCAAAGGTTTAGTCCGACATTGGCCGCCGCGCAAATCCCCGAGGCCCAAGTCGAAACTACCTGCTTGTTTGAGGCGTTAAGCAGCGTGCCACTTAAATAATTAAGGAAGACGAAAATCAGCACCACCGCTAACTGCTGAAACAGAAAGACGGAAGGTTCATATTGGGCGCCGAAAAATAATTTAATCAGCGGTCCGCCGAGCAGCATCAAAAAAGTTACCAAGGCGATCGCGGCCAGGAGATAATACTTGGCAAAACGGGCCACCAACGCCTGAATTTTCCCCGGATTTTCCTTGAAAAACCGCGACAAGACAGGATAAACCGCGGCCGAAAAAACGGTCGGCACGAACATAAAGGCGAAAACTAATTCGTAAGCGGTGTTATAATACCCGACCTCGGTCGCCGAACGCATCTTTTCCAGCATGACGGTATCAATTTTGAAATAAACAGAAATGAAAATATTGGTAACAGCGAACAAGGCGCTCTGTTTTAGAGCTTCTTTAATAAAAACCTTGTCGAAGGCCAGTTTGATTTTGGCAAAGTGCTTCTGACAAACCACAATGGTGTAAATCACCGTCACGATTCCGGAGATCAGCAAAACCAGCATTATTGATAGGGTTCGCAACCCTAGGACCACCGCCGCCACCACTCCGACTAAAATTAAAAACTTGTTTAGAATTCGCGAGGTCGTCTCGTATTTCATCCGTTCAAAAGCCTGGAAGACGCCGCGAAATATTTCGGAAAAGCTGTTGATGCCTATTTCGACCGCCGCCACCATCGTCAGAATAAATAAATCCAGGGGCGTGCCATAAATCCACAGGGCCAGCGCTACGGCGCCGAACAAAACGAAAGTCAGCCAAATCTTCAGGGTTAGAAAATTAGCCAAGTACTTCTCAGCCAATTGATTGTTTCTAGCCACTTCTCGCACCAGAAGCGGCCGCATACCGAAATCGGCCAGAACCATAAAGAGAGTGACGAAAGAGATCGCAAAAGCGTACCGACCGAAATCCTCCGGGCCGAGATACCGGGCGATAATTATCGCAATCACAAAACCTAAGCCCTTGGCGCCAATTTCCGCCAAGGTCAGCCACAGGGTGTTTTTGGCGACGCGTTTAACGGTGGACATAAGCTTGTCCAGACACCTTTTTATAAATATTAATCAATTGATCCGCGACGCGATCCCAATTGTAAAGACTGATCACCTTTTGATATCCGGCCAGTCCGTAATTTTTGGCTAAATGCGGATTTTCCATAAATAGCGTAATAGCTTCGGCTAATTCAGCCACCTTCCCGAAGGGAACCAGCCGTCCGTTTTGGCCGTCGTCAACAATCTCGGGCGTCGCCCCTATTTTAGCACCGATGACGGGTTTCCGTAATAACCAGGCTTCAAGAAAAGCAAAACCGAAAGAGTCCGCCCGTGACGGCATACACAGAACATCGGCCGCCGCGAAAGCATCCGCCTTTTCCGCGACAGGAACATAAGGCAAATCTACCAGGAAACGGCGGTCCTCTGATATGATTTCCCGAGACCATTCGGGTAGCGAATTTCCGATAGCTACTAGGGATATCGGATGTTTGGAAGGTCGACGGGATAGTTGTCGAACCGCTTGCAGCGCAGTTACAGTGCCCTTGTCTCGACTTTTAGTCCCAGCAAATAAAACCACGAACCGATCAGATAAGTTATGCTTCGCGCGAAATTTGGCGCCATCAGCGGCCGCCATTTCCGCCGGATCAATTCCTAGGGGAATTACCGCCACCCGGGCGGGATCAATACCGTGCCGGATCATGATATCTTTTTCGCAATTGGTCATAACCATTACCTTATCTGCAGAATCCATAATCCGGCGCAATCCAGGATTGGTCTCGCCGAACAAGGCGCTATGATAAAAAGGTGTTAACACCAGCGGTGGCCGAGATGGAAGGAAAGTTAGCTGGCGCAAGTAAGAACACGGGTACGCTACCGCCTGAACCACATCCGGACGCGAATGGTTAATGGACCTTGAGAGGTTTGCCAAATAGGGCCCGAAATAATAAAGAGGGTCAAGCCGCTGGTCTGACGCCATGATTTTTCTCAGACGTTTAACCGCCTGCCACCAGGCCGCGCGATACCACTGGACAGGCTGGCGATAAATTGACACCTGATTGATTTTTTGAAATCTAGGGCAGATTTTATCCCGGTGATCGGGTAGGTACCAGCCTCGCCCGGTTTTGGTGTCGGAGATCGGAAGAGCACACGTCTGAACTCCAGTCACGAGTGGATATCT
>CALEFQ010000100.1 GCA_937877125.1 uncultured bacterium
AGGCAATTTTGTTCAAAACCGTCTTGTTCATCGCCGCGCAAGAAGTGGAACTGACTTTGTTTATGGTTTTTTCGGACAAACTTGCCGAATTATTAAATCAAGTAATTAATTAAATCAATATGGACACCGCCGTAAAAGTGCTAATCGCCGACGACTCTTCTTTCATGCGCAATGTGATCAAGGGTATTTTGCAAAAGGCCGGCTTTAGTAATTTCGCCGAGGCCGGAGACGGCAAAGAAGCCTTGCAGAAATTTACCGAAGAAAAACCGGGCTTGGTTTTATTGGATATCATCATGCCGATTAAGACCGGCCTCGAAGTGCTCCAAGAAATCGGGACTAAGACCAAGGTCATTATGGTCAGCGCGGTCGGCCAGGAAGGTATAATTGCTGAAGCCAAAAGTAAAGGCGCTCAGGGTTATGTCGTCAAACCTTTTGATAACGAACAAGTGCTCAAAGAGATCGAACGGGTCCTGGGTTAATATTTTCTTTCCTTAATTATGAGTCCGGAGCGATCAGCCCCAATTAGAATCCTGGTAGTGGACGACTCTTTTTTTATGAGGCGGGTGATTCGTGATACTTTGGCTAAGCATCCAGAGCTCGTGGTGGTGGGCGAGGCGGCTGACGGCCGCGGGGCGATCGAACAAGCGGCGCGTCTTCGGCCGGATGTCATTATCTTGGATTATTTTCTGCCGAACTTCACCGGAGCGCAGACGATCGGAAAGATTCTTCAGCAAGCCCGGACCAATCCGCCGGCGATTATTATGCTGTCGGCTTATACCACCGAGGGGGCCGAAGAAACTTTTGAATGCCTTAAGGCCGGTGCCGTTGATTTTATCGTCAAGCCATCCGGCGAATTATCGGTTTCGCTCGAGGCGGTAGAGGAAAAGCTGGTGCAATCTATTGTCGCCGCCGCCAGTTCGCGCGTGAAACTTCCGGAAATCGCGCCGGTCCGACCAGCTAGAAGCAAGCCGGTCGCTTATCCCGCGCCTCTCAATAAAATTGTCGTCATCGGCGCTTCGACGGGCGGACCGGTTGTTTTGGAAAAAATTTTTTCGGCTTTGCCGGCTGATCTGCCGGCGGCACTAATTATCGTCCAGCATATGCCGGAATTTTTTATTGCCCGCTTTGTGGCGCGCTTGGACAAAGCCGCGCCGCTGGATTTGCGGGAAGCTCGGGGCGGCGAGTTGCTACGGCCCGGTCAGGTTTTCTTTGCGCCTGGCAACCAAAATTTGGAATTACACATCGCATCTGGCACGAAGATTTCTATCGCCTTGACGCCGCCCTCGAGCGAGCAAGTATTGCTTCCCTCTATTGACGTGACCATGGCTTCGGCGGCCGCCGCCGGTAAAAAAGTAATCGGCCTGATTCTGACCGGCATGGGCGAGGACGGCGCCGCCGGCATGACGGCGATTAAGCAGGCGGGCGGCTATACGATCATCCAGGATTTGGAGAGTGCCGTGGTTGATTCCATGCCGCGCTCTGTCTTGCAGCGCCGGCAAGTCGATGAAATTTTGCCGCCGGAAAAAATCGCCCCCCGTTTGATCCAATTATGTTTTTAGGATATGTCGTCGAGCGACCTAAAACAATTTAAAGACCTATATTTTTCCGATGCGGAGGAAACCATCCAGCGCCTCAATGACGGCCTGCTTCAGCTAGAAAAAAAACCGGACGATCCGGCCCGACTGGATGAATTGATGCGCCTGTCGCACAATCTCAAGGGTTCGTCGGCGATGATGGGGTTCCCCCAGCTGGCTTTTTTGACCCATGTCCTGGAAGATGTTTTTGATTACGGACGCAATGAATTATTGACTATCGATCAGCCGGTAGTCGATTTGGTTTACCAGACCTTGGACCTGATAAAAAAATCCCTCAAAGGGCTAAGGAAAAATCAGCCGGAACTGCCGGTGGCGGACCTGGCGGAAAAAATAAAAAAATTGACGGGCGTGGAGACGGAAGGCACCGGGAAATCGCGCCGCACCGCCGACGGGAAACCGATTCTTAGCAGTAAGGTAAAAAAGAAAACGCCTCATGCCGGCCTGGTTCAGCCGGCCGCCGGCCGCGGGGAAATTGACTTGACCGCGGCGACGGAAAAAATGGACTATATCAAAGTGCCCGTGGAGCGGGTCGACAAGTTGATGGATCTGACCGAGGAGCTTTTGCTGGACCGAATGAAATTGGAAAATTTTCCGGCCGAAACCCGGCCGGTTCAAGAGACGCTGGACCATTTTCATCGCTTAGTCTCCGATATTCAGTACCAGGTCATGCAGGTTCGTTTGATTCCGCTCAATCAGGTCTTTGTCCGCTTTCCCCGTCTGGTACGCGATCTTTCCTATCAAATGAAAAAGCACGTTAATTTTCAGATTATCGGCGGCGAGCTGGAACTTGATCGGACCATTGTCGATAACCTGCCGGATCCGGTGATGCACCTGCTGCGCAACGCGATTGACCATGGGATTGCTGAGGCAGGTAATATCAAGCTGGAAGCCCGGCGGGAACGCGGCTTTGCCCTGGTTTCAGTGGAAAATGACGGCCGGCCGATCGATTGGCTCAAAGTCGTCGATGCCGGAAAAAGACGGGGCATTATTTCCTTGGAAACAGGCAACCAGATGGCGGCGCAGCTGAAAGCGCATCCGCGCGATATTCCCAAGGAAGTGGAACAGCTGATTCTCCACCCGCGGCTGTCGACGAAGGATAAGGTCTCGGAGGTCTCCGGCCGGGGCGTGGGGTTGAGCGTCGTGAAATCTTTCGTGACCGAACTGGGCGGGCACCTGTTCGTTGAATCGCCGATCCGCGGCCAAGCGGGCGGGGCGCGGTTTATTTTGGAGCTGCCTTTGTCGCTGGCCATCATCAAAGCGATGATTACCCGGGTGGAGCGAAGCGTGTTCGCTCTGCCTTTTACCAGTATCGAGCGGACGGTGCAAATTTCCGCCACCGATATCAAGAGCATGGCGGATCAGGACGTGGCGGTGGTGGCCGGAGAGGAAATTCCCCTGGTTAATCTCAAAAAAATTTTTGCTTTGGCCAGAGTCAATTCTGCGCCTTTCAATAAACAAAACTTGACCCTGGTGCTGACGCGGCGCGGCCGCGAAAAGGCCGGTCTGGTGGTCGATGAAGTTATCCGCAACCAGGAAATCACGGTCAAACCGCTGCCGCCGGTCATTCGGGGTTTGCCGGGATTTTCCGGATCGTCAGTCCTCGGCGACGGACGGGCGATTTTGATCCTGGATTTGGTCAGCTTGCTATCAGACCCGACCAAGTTATTGAGGCGATAATCACCATGAATAATAATTGGACACCGACCGAACTTGATAGCCTGAAAGAAATTGTCAACGTGGGCGCTGGCAACGCGGCCACCGCTTTGGCGTCCCTGCTTAATCAGCGCGTGGTGATGTCGGTGCCCCAGGCTTTGAGCGGCTCGCTGGCGGAAGTTCAGCTGGCCATGGGAGAGCGAGACCAAAAAGTATTGGCGGTTTTTCTAAAAATACACGGTGATGTCAGCGGCGCCTTGACGGTGATTTTCCCGCCGGCAAGCGCGATCACACTCGCCGGGCAGATGACTCGTCAGCCTCATTCCTCACTTGAAGAATTCGGGGCGATTGACCTTTCGGCGATGCAGGAGATCGGGAATATCATCCTGGGCACGGCGATTACCGCTTTCGGCCGGATGCTGAATCTAAAAATCATGCACACGATTCCGGACGCGGCGATTGACCGCCTGGGCGCGGTGAGCGATTCGGTGGTGCTGGAAATAGGCCAGCGGGCAGGCCAAGTATTGTCTTTCAGAATTACCCTGACAGTGAACCAAGCGCCGCTTAAAGGCGATCTTTATTTTTTGTTTGATGCTACAG
Organism: uncultured bacterium; assembly: GCA_937877125.1. Taxonomy (GTDB): domain Bacteria; phylum Patescibacteriota; class CALEFQ01; order CALEFQ01; family CALEFQ01; genus CALEFQ01. The sequence continues at coordinate 3,849 of CALEFQ010000100.1, forward strand.
CTTCGACGGCGCTGCTAACGGCGGCCCGCCGGCTTTTACCGCCGGAGGCCAAATGAGCCAGATCATTCATATTAAAACCGCCGAATTAGCGGTCGGGGACCGCAATCGTCAAATTACCACCAACAGTATCGGTTCGTGCGTCATCGTGGTGCTTTGGGATCCTGTCCAGAAAATCGGCGGCCTGGTGCACGCCATGTTGCCGCACCGTCATGAAGATCTGGAGCGGGTTTATCCGGGAAAATATGTGGACGAGGCGATTGATAATCTCTTGGCGGCGGTAATCGCGCGAGGCGCCAAGCGGGAAAATTTACACGCTAAAATTATCGGGGGCGCGGCCATGTTTGAAAAAATTGATCCGGCCGAGCGTGTCGGGCCGCGCAATGTCAAAGCGGCGCGTGACAAACTCCGAGAGTTAAATATTTTCGTGGAAAAAGAAGACACCGGCGGCAGCAGCGGCCGCACGGTTTCTTTCAATATTGCCACCGGCGCGGTGGATATTCATAGCTCGATCTAAGCTTGGCGATTAGTATCGATAGCCTTGACAAACGGCTATTTTTTTGATAGACCGAATACAGGAGGTGTGCCATGGAGAAACTTTTGGCCGAACTGAAAGAAAAGTATCAAGGAAATGAAGACGGTGGCATTTATCAGTTGATCACCACCGCTGACAAAATTGCGGAACTGGTTGAACTGGTGAATCGTCATCTCGGTCCGACCCCGGCGGAATTCCCGCCTTACTTCTGGTCAGTCGGTAACGAACCACTGGTGATGCTGGTTCAAGAAGGAACCACGATCACCCTGACGATTATCTGACTGATGTCTCGCCCTGGCGGCCCCCTGGTCGCCAGTTTTTTTGTGTGTTAAGCTTGTTTCAGTTACTTCCGAAATATTTCACGTGCGGCGGCGTAATTATTAACGTCGGTCAGTAATTAATTTTAAATTTATGGCCGCATCTCTCAATGTTTTTCTGGTGAAAATGGACCGTATCTTCGCCTGGATTTTACTGGGGGCGATGGTCTTTTATTTTATTAGTGGTTACGGGATGACCAAAGGCCTGGTTGATTCGGTAATGGCGACAAAACTACATGTCGATATTTTGCCGTTGGTGATTATCATTTCTTTTATCGGCCACGCCAGTTTGGCGGTGCGCCTGGCTTTCCTGCGCTGGCGCTGGTGGAACGCGGCCGGAAAAATAATCTGGGCCGCGGTTTTCCTGGCTCTGCTGGCCGGTCTCTTTTATTTGGAGCTGGCTTATCAACGTAAAGTGGAAACACCGTCCGCGACCACGGATGCGAGCGCCGGTCCGACACCAACCGCCACACCTGAAGTCACAATGAGTTCGAACACGGTAAAAACCACCCCGACGCCCACGCCGAGCACCACGGCCGCGACCAAAACATTTACCAATGAAGAACTGGCGAAATACAACGGCCAGGGCGGCCAGCCGGCCTATGTGGCGGTGGACGGCGTGGTTTACGATATGACACGCGTCTTTCGTAGCGGCGCCCATTATTCGCACTATGCCGGACAGGAATTGACGACGGCGTTTTATAGTTATCATGTGAAAAGCCAGATCACCAAGTATCCGGTGGTGGGAAAGCTAGAATAAGATATTAAGAGTATTAAGATATTAAGAAGAAAAATATGAATCTGTTAGAAGAGATACAGAAAATCGCCGCGGGGATTTCGGCCACAATCAGTGAAAAAAAAGGCGTTTACACCATTGAGGCAGTGATTGCCGAGCGTAAAGCTTTTATGTCGACAAAGACCTTGACCTATCGCGCCTCTTTCCGGATCGATGAGGCCGCTAAAAAGCTCGTATTTTCGGAAATGCTGAAAGAAAGCGGGGCGGGACTTTCTACCGGCCTGGATAGCGAGATGAGTCCGGGATTTGGGTTCAAAACCGAGACATATAACACAATGTCCGGCGCACGACAGGGAACGATTCAGGAACAATCCGATCTTTTCGGGAAAAAATACCAGTATAAATTTGACTACCAGACGATCAGAGCCGCGATTGAGGCGAAAGCAAAAGAGGCGGGGTATGGTTTTGAGTATCGGGTGATGGGGGTATAGAAAAATATTAAGATATTAAGAAATTAAGATATTAAGATTTAAGATCTAAGATTTAAGAGATGGAGATTTGAGATAATGGACACTAATCGAACCAAAGAGCAATTTTTTCATGTCTCGCGCAAAGTGATGTTGCACAATGAAAAAGGCGAGACGCTGATTTTGGATTGCGGTCCGGAAGTCGGTAGTATGAGCGGGTTTTGGGATTTCCCGGGCGGCCGTATCAATAAGTCGGAACGCAACACTCCTTTGGAAAAAACGATCAAGCGCGAGGTATTTGAAGAAATCGGCCCGGTCGAGTGTACGATTGATCCCCGGCCGGTGGCGGCGGCTATTCACGTCGTTCCGAAAGAATTGCAAAATTTGGGAGAGGACTTGTATGTCTTTATCGTGCTTTATGAAGGCCGGTATCACGGCGGCTCGATTAAGGTTAGCGCCGAACATGACGGTTTCCGATGGATTGATCTCAAAAAAGAAAAGCCGGAAAAATGGTTTACCGAAGGTTTGCTGACCGCGGTGAATAATTATCTTACTTAATCTATGCGGATTTGGGATATTGAACCAAAACAGCTTTGTCGCCAGCACCTGCTGGGCGAGCACCGCGAACTCCATGCCATCTGGACAATTTTGACGCAAAATAAAAAAGGCTATCGGAATCATCCGGAAACCAAGCGTTGGCGGGGGAAACTGCGGGCGCTTTACTGGCGCCATGAAAAATTAGTGGTGGAAATGAGACAACGCGATTACCGGCACGATTCCTTTCTTTCCAAAAGTCAGGCGCGGGGTTCGGCGCGCCAGTTGGTTTTCATCAATACGGTGTCGGAACAGCGGGCGATTCTAAAAGCCAAGCCGTGCGACTGCTTGCTCAAAAACAAAAAATAAAAAAAGAAGCGGCGTCTGCTAGCGTGACGCCGCTTTTGGGGATCATCATTTTAGTTCGCTGATCGCTTGAATCAAACAGCGAGCAACCACCGGGGCCATTTTGATTTTGATGACGCGCCCGCCGGTCGATCCTTTGAAAGGATCCGTGATGTTACCGCGCGGCCGCGTGTTGCCGAAGTAGATGCCGTCAAACGGCTTCTGGCCGGTTTTAGGCAGAATCACTCTTTTCCATTTTGAGGAGCACACCGGGTGCGTGGCGACGAAGTAAACCGATTTAGCGCCGCCGGCTCGGATTTGTCTGGCCGCCAGGACGCTGGTGCTGCCGGTGTCAATTTCGTCTTCCCTCAAAATGATGTTCAGTCCGGCCGCTTCGTGAAAATCGTCGCTTAGGAACGTGACCTCCGGATAGTCGGCAATCAGCGACGTAATTTCTGGCGAAATCTCGGTGTTGGCCAGGAGTGAAACTTTGCCGCTGGTATCCCGTTTTTTTTGGGAAAACAGGACGCCTAATTGCAAAGTTTTGGCCAGAGCCAGAGCACGCGGCAGAGATCCGCGATCCGGCGAGTACACTTTCGTGTTTGCCCGTCCCAGGGTATCGATCAGCCCGGTCAGCCGGTTGGCAATCAGATCGGTCGGATCAGCCATGTACAGTTTCATGCCGAATTCATCGCAGTAGGCTTGTGTGTTTTTGACCGAGTGGGGGTCGCACACGATCATTCGGGAAACTCCCCAGTGTACCAGATCGCGGATGAACCAGCGCAGGCGGGTGACTTCCAGGTCATTGATATTGTCTTGCCTCCGGTAACGCAAGAAATACATGACCAACGTGACAGTTTTGGCCCCAAACTGTAGAAACCCGTTAAGGATATCTTTCATTTCGGTCTCGAGATCGTTGTTGACGGGGCAGGTGAAGAAAATCACGTTTTTGCCGGTAATCTCGCTGGGGTCATCAGGGTTGATGTCCGGTTCGGAGTCCGGCCAGTCGCTGTGCGAGAGTAAACTGAATTTCAGGCGCAGGCCGGTCACTTCGTTGACCAGTTTCAGGACTTTCTTGTCGAATTTATGATGGCCGGTGCCGCCATAAACGACAAATTTATTACTATCCAACATAGTAAGCCTCCTCTCGTTGGAATGGTTGATAACTAGCCCTCAAAAATATCACAATTGCTCGGTTTGTCAATTGCTGTCTTTAGCGAAGCAAAAAAATGAGCCTGACTTAGGAGGATTGGTTGATACGAACAGTGATGTTATAATGAAAATATATGGCCGATAAAATTTTTAAAACCGAGGCTGAGTGGCGCCGGCAATTGACGCCAGCGCAATATAAAGTTATGCGCCAAAAGGCGACCGAGGCGCCGTGGAGCGGGGAATATGTGCGCGAGACGCGAGCGGGAGATTATTCTTGCGCCGCCTGCGGGCAGACGCTTTTTTCCTCGGGGGCCAAGTTTTTGTCGGAGTGCGGCTGGCCGTCGTTTGACGAGGCCCTGCCCGACGCGGTTCGAGAAATTCCCGATGCCGACGGGGTGCGGACGGAAATTGTCTGTGCCCGGTGCGGCGGCCACTTGGGCCATGTTTTTCGCGGGGAAAAATTTACCGCCAAAAATACCAGATTTTGCGTCAACTCGGCCGCTTTGAAATTTAAATAAATTTTCCAGCGGTTTCTTCCCAGAATCGGGAATTTAAAAACAAATTATGAAGAAAATAATTTTAGGTGGCGGTTGTTTCTGGTGCCTGGAAGCAGCTTTTAAATTAGTGCCCGGAGTGTTGAAGGTCAGGTCCGGTTACGCCGGCGGGCAAGTGGCTAATCCGACTTACGAGCAGGTTTGTGGCGGGGATACCGGACACGCCGAAGTGGTGGAGATTCAGTATGATCCTGTCCGGACGTCATTACCGAAACTTTTGGAAATATTTTTTGCCATTCATGATCCGACGACTTTGAATCGCCAGGGGAATGACGTCGGAACGCAATACCGCTCGGCGATTTTTTATGCCGATCCGGAGGAGCGGATAATTATCGATCAAGCGGTAAAAAAAACGCAAGCTAATTTGGCCGCGCCGATCGTGACCGAGATCAAGGATCAGCCGGTTTTCTACCCGGCCGAGAGTGATCACGACGATTATTTCGCCCGCCACCCGCGCCAGCCGTACTGCCGGATGATTATCGCGCCCAAGGTGGACAAGGTGAAAAAAATTATAAAATAGATTTATAAAATAAGAGAGCTCGGCCAAAAGGTCGAGCTCTTAGTTTTCAGTCTTCTTGATTAAGGTTTGGTTTTTTGCAGGACAAGAATGACCGTTAATCCGAGAATGATGATTAGGACCGAGAGAGTAGAATTAGCCGGTACGGGAGGCGGCGGGATCGGGGTCGGGGTGCAAGTCGGATCGCCCGCAATCGGCTCGGAGTGAAAGGTGACCTCGAAGTTGTATTCCGGACGGGAGTCGGTCTGGAGGATCAACGGGCCCATGCCGACATTGTCATGCCAGTACATTTTGCAGATGCAATCATTTACGACCGGCGCGCAGCCGACTGGAGTCCCGCTGGGATTTTTGGTGTTATATTGCCCGTAGAAAAGCATGTCGAGATCGGTGTGAACCGCTTGAAGCGCCAGGGTCATCGACGGCTTGTAAGCCGGGGCGATTTGAGATCGGAAGAGCGTCGTGTAGGGGAAGAGTGTAGATCTCGGT
>CALEFQ010000101.1 GCA_937877125.1 uncultured bacterium
TTGATGGTCAAGGATTTCACCGATTTCATGCACCTCGAAAAAATTCCCACCACTACCCGTGGTTCCGCCGCCGGGAGTTTCGTTTCTTTCGCCCTCGGTATTACCACCGCCAATCCCCTGTTTTTTGAGCTTCCCTTCGAACGCTTTCTAAACCCGATGCGACCCAAACCGCCCGATATTGATTTAGATATCGCCGATAACGAGCGGGACAAGGTGATCAAATACGCGATCAAAAAATACGGCCAAGACAATGTCGCCCAGATCATCACTTTCGGAAAAATGAAAGCCAAGGCCGCGATTCGCGACGTTGGCCGAGTGCTCGGCTATCCTTACGATTTTGTCGACGCCATCGCCAAGATGCTCCCGGAAGGCCCCAAGGTAAAACTCAAGGAATGCCTAGTGACTATCCCCCAATTCAAGCAGGCGTACGACCGAGATCCGGCCGTGAAAAAAATGGTCGATTTTGCCTTTCGCCTGGAAGGAGTCGCCCGCCACGCCTCGATCCACGCCGCCGGCGTCGTCATCACGCCGCGCCCAATGACCGAATATGTCCCGGTCCAATATGACAATGAAAGCAATATGATCCTCTGCCAATACGAGATGACAGATCTCGAAGAGCTAAATTTAGTGAAAATGGATTTTTTGGGACTGTCCAACCTGCACATCATTCAAAAAACCGTTGAAATTTTGTCTCATACCAAGCACCAAGACATTGACGTCAAGCAACTGCCTCTGACCGACCAAAAAACATTCACCATTTTCAGCGGTGGTGAAACTACCGGTTTGTTCCAGGTGGAATCGGCCGGCATGCGCAAATACCTCAAACAGCTGAAGCCAGAAACTATTTTTGACATTGCCGCGATGCTGGCCCTTTACCGCCCCGGCCCAATGGAGCACATTCCCAGTTATATCGAAAATAAAAATAATCCAAAGAAAATCAAAGTGATCGACCGCCGGATGCTGCCGATTCTAAGCAAATCGCACGGCGTGATTACCTACCAGGATGACGTCTTGCTCATCGCCATCAATCTCGGCGGCTACGACTGGGAAAAAGTCGACAAGTTCCGTAAAGCCATGGGCAAAAAAATTCCCCAGCTCATGGCCGAACAGCGCGACAAGTTTATCAACGGCGCCGTCAAAAACGGCCTGGACCGCGATAAAGCGACGGCCTTGTTTCACTTGATGGAACCCTTTGCCGGCTACGGCTTCAACAAGGCCCACGCCGCGGCCTATTCCTTGGTCTCCTACCAAACCGGTTACCTGAAAGCTCACTTTCCCACCGAATTTATGGCCGCCTTACTCACCTCGGATCAAGGCAATACCGATCGGATCGTCCTGGAGGTAAATGAATGCGAACGATTAGGAATCAAAGTCTTGCCGCCGGCCGTCAACGAAAGCTTCAAAGATTTCACCGTAGTCGCCCGCGGCGCTGAAACCCTTAGCGATTCCCGGACTATCCGCTTCGGCCTCGGCGCGATCAAAAACCTGGGGACCAACGTCATTGACGATATCATTGCCGCCCGCAAAGAAAAAAGATTTTCCAGCATCGAAGATTTCATGAAACGGGCTTACTCCCCCGCCATGAACCGTAAGTCGTTGGAAAGCCTGGTTAAATCCGGCGCCCTAGATGAACTGGGCGAACGTCAAAGATTGCTAGGAAACATTGAAACTTTGCTAAACTTCGGCAAGTGCCAGCACCAAGCCTCCGCTAACGGACAAGCTGATCTGTTTTGTAAAACTGACAGCTACTCCCCCCGGCTACAGCTCGCCCCGACACCCCCAGCCGACAAAAAAGAGAAATTATCTTGGGAAAAAGAGCTTCTCGGACTTTACGTTTCCGATCATCCCCTAAGCGACTACAAAGACGTCCTCCGCCGGTACACGACACCACTCAACCTAATTACCGCCGCCCAGGTCAATAAGCGTTTTCGGCTCGGCGGCATCATTACTTCCGTCCGAGTCATCTCAACCAAAAAAAATCAGCCGATGGCTTTCGTCAAAGTAGAAGATTTGACCGGCGGCCTGGAAATGGTCGTCTTCCCCAAAGTCTACTCGCAAAACGTCGGCCTCTGGAAAGAAGACCAGCCGGTGATAATTACCGGCAAAGTAAATAACCGAGACGATGAGGTCAAAATTCTCGTTGATTCAGCCCAGCCGCTGAGCCTGGAAGTAGACCCCCAGCGAATCAATAATATCGGACTGACCCGACTGGCCGAAACTCCACCGCCCCACGGCGAGCCGAACGAGGCTTCCCCAAGCAACGCGACCGAAAAAACTGAGACCGCCGACCTGGTTTTCATCAAAATACCGCCGCGCTGTCGACCGGAAATTTTTCAGAAGATCAAGCAGGCGCTCCGCCAAGCCGACAAAGGACTGCACCAGGTCATGATCCTCCTCCCCAAGCAAGGACAGCGCTATGAAAAACTGCAAACCAACTTCTTTGTAAAAAAAGATAACGCGCTACGGTCAAGCATCGAAGCAGTTCTTGGCCCCGGCACCGTGAGCAAATAAATGAATCAAAACCTGCAAAACCTCCTCGAAAAAGTGGTCCTAAACGAAGAAATCTCTCTCTCAACGCGACTAAACGCACTAGACCAAATCAAGGAGTTAAACACTCAACTGGATGAGCCGTCCCCAGCCGTCACTGATTTTCTTCGCGGCAAACTAAAGACTAATTCTAAGGTCACTAATCAGCTCGCCCAAAGCGCGCTGGAGTGGCTGGAGGAAAAATCCCATGAGTGAAACCTGGCGCCCCAATCCGGAAATGTCAGAGCGCCTAAAAGTTCCCGCCGCCAAACAGGAAGAACGTAGCGACAACCGAAATGACACCAGGAGTCAACAGTTTTCCCAAAAAATCGAGACCCTGCGCAACCAACTCCTAGAAGGAGGCGGGCCGACGGAAGCCGCCGCCAACCTCTGGGAAAAATTGACCGAGTGGCAGGAGCGCTTAGAACGTCCCGGGTATTACGATTTTGACCAAACCTCCGAAAGAATAGTTCAGCAACTAACCGGTCAAACTGATACCGATATCATGTCCTGGTCAGACATCATTGATTACCAACCAAACCAATCCTGGCTGGATACAATGACTGATCGCGAGAAAAATATAATGCGGAAAACCGTCGACAGCTTGATTTGCGAGAGAACCGCCGACCTGGAACAGCGGGTCACCACCGATTATCTCTGCCGCGACTTATATAATCGCCGCTATTTCGAAAGCCTCTTCCTCCATGAGGCCGCCCGCGTTAAAAAGATTGATGCGCTCACCGCTGAAGAATTGGACGGGAAAGATGACGCCGAAGATAATCAGGAAAAACTGATCAATCGAGGCAAATCATTTGTGATCGTCTTTGATATTAATAATTTCAGCAAATATAACAACGAGCACAGTCACCTCCACGGCGATTACGTTTTGATGGGCATCTCCAAAGTGATGCGGCAAATGTTTCGCCGGCAATCGGATGTCCTCGCCCGGGTAGGCGGCGATGAATTCGCCCTGATCACCAGGAGCCATACCGAAGAAAATCTAATCGGTTTTCTGCAAAAATTTCTGGACGCGGTCAGTGAACAAGGAATAGAGATCAAAATGCCGGGGGCCGATCCGCTTCAGCAAAAAATTGATATCGGCCTGGGGGTTTCTGAGATTTTACCGGGCGATTCCAAGGAGCTGGAAGAATCCTGGCAATGCGCTTATCATCGGGCCGACCTGGCCGCCAAGATTGCCAAAGATATGACTAAAAAAGGGATCGACGGCAAACCCTTCCGCGGCACGGTAATCTCAACGCCCAACCAGGAAAAAAAGCGCACCAAGCATCATCACCATAACTTCCTAGATAAAACCCATGCCTGACCGCTATCAACTGCGCCGGCCCCGCTCACCCTATCTTAAAATCTTTGCCATTATTGTCGGCGCTATCGCCGCCTTGGTTGTGGTAGTTATTTTGCTCGCTTCTACCTCGGCCCGCATCACCATCTATCCCCGAGAAGAATTAATTACCGCCGAATTCAATGCCGAGATTGTCACCACTGAAGCCAGCGGTGATAAAATCGCCGGTCGCGTCCTCAGCACAACCGTCCGCGGCACCGAAAAAATCGATGAGGTCGACCGCCGGGAAACCGACAAGCCGGCCACGGGACGAGTGACGCTCCACAACGACCTGGACCAAGACCAGCCGCTTTTGGCCACCACTCGACTGCTGGCCGAAAACGGCACGCTCTTTCACCTCAAAGAGCGGATCACCCTGAAAGCCCATTCGACCGCCGAGGCCGAAATTTACGCGGACCAACCGGGTCGCGTCGGTGAAATCGGGCCCTCACGTTTTACCCTGCCCGGTCTCTGGAAAGACTGGCAAACTAAAATCTACGCCGAAAGCCAGGAGCCGACCACGGGCGGTTTCGGCGAGACCGATTATATTTCCGCCGAAACGATTGAAAACGGCATCAAGAATACCGTCGCCCGGCTGGCCGAAGACGGGAAAGCAAAATTACAAAAAGATTTGCGCGGCAGCGAGAAAATACTGGACGAAGCGATCAACATCGAAACCCTGTCAGCTACCAGCACGGTTCCGCCTGATTCTTTCGCCGCCGAGTTTTCCGTTTCGGCGGAAATCAGGCTGACCGCCGTCATCTTTGACAAGTCCGCCCTGGAAAAAATCGCCGAAGAAAAATTGCGCGCTAAATTAAAACCGGATCAGCAAATCCGCTCCCTGAACCTCGCTTCCCTGCAAACCAGCCTGATCACGGCCGATCTCGCCCGCAAAACCGCAACCTTGGCCGTCAAACTCGACGCCCCAACCTATTTCCAAATCGATTCGGACAAAATCAGAAAAGACAAATTAATCGGCCGTAACCGCGAGGAAGTTATCGATTATCTGCAGCGGACCCAGCCCATCGGCGAGGTGGAAGTCAAATTCACTCCCAACTGCGTAACGACCGTCCCCGCCCAGGAAGAAAAAATCACGATTAGCCTGCCGTAATAAAAAGAAGCCTTCCGGGACAACCCAGAAGGCTTTTTTGTATCACTTTCAGTATCGGACGTAGGCCCAGTAAGCGTCCGGGCCGCGGCGGCAGATATTGCTCTCCAAATTATCCGGCCCGACACTCGGGAAAGAACAATCGCGTGCCAACGGCATCAC
>CALEFQ010000102.1 GCA_937877125.1 uncultured bacterium
GGCTTTTATTCTTTTATTCATTAGGTCTGGTTTTGCCGTTAATCGCGGTCAGCCTCGGGGCCGATCGGGCGCGACGTTTTTTGTCAGGCCGCACGAAATGGTTTAAAATAATAAATATGCTGGCGGGAGTGATTCTAGTGGTAGTTGGGATCTTGTTGTTGACCGGAAATTTTTCCCGGTGGCTTAGCTTTTTCGGCGGTTAATTATTAATTAAAATTATATGCGAGGTTCAGCCGGTAAAACTAAAGTCGGTTTGCTTCTTATTGTTTTAGCTTTAGTCGTAGTCGTTTTAGGTTTGACCTGGGTGGTGATCAGGTATCAGGAGGGAAATTCTTCGGCGACTGCGGTTTCGGAAAGTTCGGCACCGCTAGCATCGGTCACAGCTACGCCGACGGCAAGCCAGCCGTCCCGAGGATACCGGACGACATTGACCGATGTGTCCGGAGAAGATGTCGTAGGGGAATTATCGAAAAAGTCGTCAGCCCCCGACGATAAGCAATTTCTTATCTCGGTTAAATTACCGGCCTTGTCTGGCGATGGCCGATACGGCGCCTGGCTGGTCCAATCAGAAGGAACGGAAAAGAGGTTCTTGGGCGAGTTGACTTTGTCCGGACAGGATTTTACTTTGGAATACTCCCTAGAGGAAGTGGCGGAACAATTTGATAAAATTATTGTGGTCAGCGGCCCTAATCCGGATCAGGCGACGGACAATGTGGTAGCGACTGGCGTTATTGGCAGTCAGTTGTTGTTATAATTTTTGACAAAACGCCAGACTTGTGATACTATTTTACGGTCAAGTCACCTAAGAAATAACTTATGAAAAACCTGATTTTTTTAGGCGCGGTTACCATTGCGGTGGTCGGAACCATCGCCATTGCTTCGCAATTTTTAAGCGGTTCGGAATTTAAGTTATCCGGTTTACGTGCCAGTGGCAGTGATTTATTGCGCCAGGCGAAGCCGGGGACTGGTAGTGCCGAGTCCGGCAATCCAAATTTGGTCGAAGAAGAAGTTTATCGGCAGTGGTCCATGTTTAGCAATGATGAATATCGGCTGACTTTGCGTTATCCGCCAGAGTTGACAGTTAATTCTTCCGCGGTCCAGCTGCTTTCCGCTCAGCCGACGACAACCTTGGTCCAGCTTATCAAACATGGTTCCGCCAATAGCCGGGGAACTTCCATCACGGTCCAAGTCCAGGATATCGGAGAAAAGAGCCTGGATCAGATCGTGGCGGAATTCAACGGGGGAAAAATTTTGTTCAAACAAGAGACTACGGTTGACGGCATCCGAGCGTTGCGCCTCTGGGTGCAGAGCCCCTTGGAAGAGAGCGATCAATTGCAAGAAGACTATCTATTTGTGAAAAAGGACAATTATCTCTTCACCTTCAGCTCGGTGGGTGATGAAAACCGCGCGCAATTTGAAAAAATCATAAAAACCGTCACGTTATCCTATTAAATATTAACGAGCCGTTCGCACCGGCCATTTTCTAAAACAAACATGAAAAAACCCGTCATCAATCCGCGCGAGAATTGCATTAGTTGCGGCAATTGCCAATCCGTGGCTCCGACGGTATTCCGGATAGGGGCGGACGGCAAGGCGGAAGTGATCAATTCTCCGGATTACGCTCCCGAGACAGATGCCATCGATCGGGCCATTCGGGAATGCCCGGTTCAGATTATCAGCTGGCAGGAATAAATTAAAAAGACGCGTTCTTCAGTTCGCGTCTTTTTAATTTGCCGGATTATTTTTGGCCGGCTTCTTTGATGATCGCTTTGAGCGCTTCCGGTTCTTCACTGGCCATTTCCGACAGCATTTTCCGATTCAAAGTTATTTTCGATTTTTTAAGTTGATTGATAAACAGGCTGTACCGAGTGCCTTCGGCGCGCAGTAGGGCGTTGAGCCGGGCTTCCCAAAGGGAGCGTAAAAAGCGCTTGCGAACTTTGCGGCCGTAGTAAGCCCGTTTGCCGGCCCAGACGGTAGCTTCTTTCGCCCGTTTGATCAGTTTCTTGCGGCCGTGGATGAAACCGCGTGCCCGCTTGAGGATGTTCTTCTTGCGTTTTTTGGAGAAAACGCCGCGTTTTACTCTAGCCATATAGTTATTTCAGCAATGCTTTAAGCGTCTTAAAATTTTCTTTGGCGACCTGATAAGGGCGTCGTTTCTTGCGGGAAGCCTGGCCGTTTTCTCGGGTATTAAAATGATCCTGGGAAGCATAGCGATGCATGATTTTCCCGGTGCCGGTCTTTTTGAAGCGTTTGGCGGTGCTGCTGTTTGGTTTCATGGAGGTTTATTGCGGTGAATTAGTATTGTTATCTCGATCCGCGGTTAAGACAGTGACAATCCCGAAGCCGATGAACTTGGGCTGCTGAACAATGACTGTCTTCGTTTTTATCATATTCTTGATGAAATCGTCAAGCCTTTCAAAGGCCATTTGTTTTTGTCCTTTTTCTCGGCCGCGCAGGACTAATTCTATTTTAAGCCGATGACCTTCTTTGAGAAATTTAGTTGCCTGGTCCGCTTTGAACTGCAAATCGTGTTCGCCGGTGCGATAGCCGATCCGAATTCCCTTGGTTTCGATTTTTTTTGATTTGGCGCGTGATTTTTTCTGCTGTTTGATCAGGCGGTACTGGTATTGGCCGTAATTCATCAGCTTGGCGATCGGCGGTTTGGCCGCGGAAGCTACTTCGACCAGGTCGAGATTTTTTTCGCGGGCGATTTTTTGGGCTTCGCCCAATTTCAGGACGCCTAATTGTTTGCCTGCCTCATCGATGACTTTTAATTCCGGGGCGGTGATCTCCCGGTTAACCCGGATTTTTTTACTCGTTAAAATGGTTTTGATCTCGTGCGTCATCATTCTCCCGCCGTTTTTAGGACGGGCAGGGAAGAGCCGATGCGCGATAACTTATTAGAAATTTCAAATATCAAATAACCAATATCCAATAAAATTCAAAATCCAATTGTTGAAACAGATAAAATTGCGGATTGAATTTTATTGGATATTTGAGATTGGTTATTTAATTTTCATTGGTGGAGATGGGGGGAGTTGAACCCCCGTCTGAATATCCGCGACTAATCACGTTTACTAGTTTAGCCCGCTTGCTTTTTTCAGCTCCGGCCTAGAAAACGAGCGAAATAACCGGCGCCCAGTCCTTTTTTTTTCGATGTCAGATTAAGGACAAATCCGTCATCTACTCCTGAAAAATATAATACCTCAATCTCAGCTCTCAGGTCAGCTAAGCGAGATAGCCGTCGATATTAAGCGACAGCCGGTGCAAAGGAAGGAGCAAAAGCCGCCTTCACGTTGCTGATAAATGATTTGACACTTATCGATACCAAGGTGGTTTAACGAGACTCTTGGTGACGCTCGACTGGTGTGATGAGCTTTAGATATCCATCGATGCCTGGCATCCCCGGAAAATAAGTCAAAAGTCAAAGGTAAAAAGTCAAAAATTTGATGAAAGCATGTTGTTAAGGTTCAAGCTTTGTGACGTAGCACCCGGCGGATATTGGCTTCATCTTCACGTTTTTTCATATCCTGGCGCTTATCATACTTCTTTTTGCCTCGTCCCAAACCGAAGCTAATCTTTATTTTGCCTCTTTTACTATATACTGTCAAGGGGATAGTCGTCAAGCCTTTTTCCTGCTTTTTCCCGATCAATTGGCGGATTTCTGACTTTTTTAGTAATAATTTTCGGGAGCGCAGCGGGTCATAGGGGATGTTTTTGTTTGCCTTTGCGTAGCGTGGTATCGAGGCATTAATCAGCCAGACACTGGGCAATTTGGCGCCGTTTTTATCTTGTTTTAAAACGATGTAGCTTCCGGCTAAGCTGATTTGTCCCTCGCGAATAGACTTTACTTCCAGGCCTTTTAAGACTAAACCAGCCTCGAATTTCTCCAGGATTTCGTAGTCAAAAAAAGCCCGCTTATTTTTGGCCAAAGTATCACCCATGCCTCTATCTTAATTTTTTTTCGTTAAAAAGTCTAATTTTAGCCTTCATTTGACATAAAGCCTGATAATCGGTATACTTCCGGTAATATTTTATGAATGACCGCGTCAAATTACTGCGTCAGCAAATGGCCCGACGGAAGTTGGCTGTTTTTTTAGTGACGAAATCGGAAAGCGTTCGCTGGCTGAGCGGTTATACCGGCCAAGACAGCGCCACGCTCCTGGTGACTCCCCGCCGCAAATTTTTGATGATTATGCAGGCGTCGTATCGTCAGGCCTGCCGGGAAGCTAAAGGTTGGCAGGTGGTGAATCTTAATGCCAATCCTCGTAAAATTATTAGCCAAACTTTCAAAAAATGCCCGGGTCAGCGATTGGGCTTCGAAGAAACCATCCCGTTTAATGATTTAGCCCTGTATAAGCGGTTAGACGGTAATAACCGCCGTCATTATATCGCGACCGAGCATTTCGTAAAAATGTTGAGGATGATCAAGACGCCGGCGGAAATTAAACTGATTCGTCAGGCCTGCCAGATGACCGATGAGGGTTTTCGTTTCGCTTGCCGAATTTTGCGGCCGGGATTGACCGAGGCGGAATTGTCTTGGCGGCTGGAACGATTTCTACGCGACCGCGGCGCCGACCAGCGCGCTTTTCGCTTCGTGGTCAGCTTCGGCGTTAACACTTGCAGTTCTCATCACGAGGCCACTTCGCGTCGGCTCAAGCCCGGCGATATTATCCTTTTGGATTTCGGCATCAAGTATCGGGGATACGTTTCGGATATTACTAGGACCATGTTTTTTGGAAAACCTAATAAAAAATTAGCCGAAATCTATCATCATGTCTATCGTGTTCAGCAAGCCGCCTTGGCGTCGATTCGTCGCGGTATCACCGCTTGGGAGCTCCATCATTTGGTTGAAAATATGATGCGGACGGATTATCGCTGGGTGATTCCTCATGCGATTGGTCACGGGATCGGTCTGGAAGTCCATGAATTGCCTCATTTCGGCTGGAAAAAAGGATTAGGAACAAATATTCCCCTGGAACCGAACATGACTTTCACCATTGAGCCTGGTATATATTTGCCTAAGCTGGGCGGCGTCCGTATTGAAGATGATGTCCTGATGACCACCCACGGGTATGAGCTATTGACCCGAGCGCCGAAGAAATTTGAAGAAATGATTATCTCGCCCCGGATTTCGCGTTAGAGCCGCGTTGGCTGATTTGACGGACAAAAAATATTCTGATAAATTACGATCATGATTAACTTAGCAATCGGCAGCAATCATCGTCAGATGAGCTCCGCCTATCAGGGTGGCCGCGTTTGTTTTTGGTCGATGACCATCCGTGCCGAGTTGCTGTATGATTCCTGATTTTTCGAAACTGATTATCGATACAGAGAGCTCGGCCCCGAGCTCTTTTTTGTTCATCGGTATCAGATATGCAAATAAATCAATAAAAAATATGTCGTCAATCAATAGATCTCTTAAAAAAACTGCCGAGAGAATTATCCGGCAAGTTTTACGTGTCCGGGCCGGCGAGACGATTCTAGTCTTAACTAATCCGGACCAGGAGTTGCAAAAAATTTCCATGGCTTTGGTGACGGCGTCTCATAATGCCGGAGCCAGACCTAATCTGGTATTTCAAGATCCAAAAACGCCGGAAGACTTCATGGAACCGCAGGTTCTGGAAGCTTTCAAGAGAAAACCCAATATTTTCATCGGGGTCAGCCAAAGATCGACCGGAGCTGATGCCGAGGGTGCTAAAAAGCCGTATCCCGGCGTTTCCGGCCATTTAGCCCGGCATGATATCCGGTTCTTCTTGTTTGAAAAAAAATATATGCGGGGGTTTTGGACTTCCGGACTCCGCGCCCGGGATTTCGTGCGTTTGAATGACATAGATCACCAGGAACTGGGCCGGCTGGGTCGGCGACTTTTTAACCGTTTGAAACCGGCCCGGAAAATAATAATCAAAACTGGGTCAGACGACCGGCTGGAAATAGACATCTCGAAGTTCAATCCGATCTGTGATGATGCCCAGTACCAGCGGCCGGGCCAGTACGGGAATCTGCCCTGCGGCGAGGTATTTTACTCTCCGGTCCCGGGCCGGGCCCGCGGTTCCATTTTGCTGGACGGAGTATTGACGACCGTGGCGGGAACAATTCGGCCGCGGGAGCCGGTTCGGGTGATTTTCGAACAAGGACGAGTCTCGGCGATTGAGGGTCGCGAGGCCGCCGATAAATTACGGGCTAATTTCCAGGAAATTGATGCGCGTATCAAGAAAATGGTTGCCCAAGGGAAAATAAATCGATCACAAGGAAAAGAATACTGTCGGAACATCACCGCGCTGGGCGAGGTTGGGATCGGAATAAATAGACAGGCTCGAATTTATCCCGGTGTCGGCTTGTTAGAAGCGGAAAAGGTCTTTGGCTCGATGCATATTGCCTTTGGCCATGACTACGAGGGGAAAATCAGAGCGCTCAATCACCAGGATTGCGTGACTCGGCGGCCGCAGGCGTGGTTGGTGTCGGCTGATGGGCGAACGGAGCAAATCTTGGCCGATCGAAAATTCCGCGTTTAGAATCAAAGAGCGGGGGAGAGGGTCGACTCCCCTGCTTGGGACTTTTATTTTTTAATGACTGGTGGGCGAGCGGTGATTTTTTTCTCGAAAAATAGGGGAGTCATTCCCCTATTGCCAAATCGCCGAAAAAATTCAGCTTGGACAGTGGTGAAATTTCCGAATCGCCGGCGGGGCTAGGGATTCCTGGAAGCTGGTATTATTCTGTGTTAATATATTACTGTGATAAAACACTAAAACAATACCTATGGAAAACATCGAAGCAAAATTCAGCACCCCGCAGACCAAGCGCCTGTTTAAGGCAATTCTTAAGTTGGCTACAGTGGAAGAATGTGAACGTTTTTTTCGCGATCTGTGCACGCTAAAGGAATTAAAAGATCTTTCCCAGCGCTGGGAGATTGTCTTGATGCTGAAAAATGAGATCCCCTATCGGGAAATCGAATCCAAGACCGGCGCGTCTACGGCGACGATCACTCGCGTGGCGCACTGGCTCCGTTATGGCAAAAAAGGCTTTGATTTAGTCTTAAGCCGGCAAGGGCGGTCCGCTTAGTCGAATTTGATGCGCTGCTTCCGTTGTGTTATAATTCAGGCAAATAAATTAAATAAAAATATGAGAACAATCACTTCTCTTAAGTTTGGTTTATTTTTCTTGTGGCTAGTTGTTTTTGGGGCGGGCCAGCTCGCCTGGGTTCGGGCGGCTGATCCGGCTGTTTTGCCTCCGGGATTGGCCGGGGCGGAGACGGTCCAGGAAGGCTCCCGAGTCGAAGGCGTTTTGAAAAACGGTGAAACGGACAATTTTAAAATAACGCTCAATGCCGGTTACCAGTTGCGGGCTTTTGGCAGCGCCTACAAGACCGGTGCTTCCGACAGCAAGTTGATCATAAATATTCTGAACGCCCAGGGAAACAAGCTGTCGACCAGCCAGGTGGTTGCCGACGGCATGGCTAATGCCGAAAGTTTTTTTTACAAAGGGTTGAGCCAAGCCGATCTGGCCAATTCCGAAACGGTTTATATTGAAGTCAAATCGGAAGGGCCGGCCGATAGCGGTTCCAAATATCAGGTGTCTTTTGAAAAAACTGATCGCTCCGATGCCGGGGCGAATACTGACGCCGGCGATCAGATGACCAGTGCTTTAGATCTACAGCTGACGCCAGACACGGTTAATTTTGAGAAGAATTTTCTGGGAAAAAATCCTTGCGGCAGCACGGAACAGCCGAAATATTGTTCGACGGATGCAAAGGATGTTTATACCTTTTCTCTGACGGCCGGCAAAAACCTCAACCTCCAGGTGGTGCCTTCGGCCAAGCTTAATCTGACCCTGACGCTGCTCGACCAGAATAGCAATACGCTTAAAACAGCGGCCGGTACCAGCGACGGCGCCATCGTTTCGATCGATTATGCGGCGACCGCGGCCCAGCAAGTTTACCTGGAAATTACCTCGCCGGCGCCGTCATTTTTTGGCTCTTATAGTCTGGGATTCACCCAAACCGTCGGTGCCGTCTCTCCCAGCGTGACTCCAAGTTCTTCGGTGACGCCGAGTTTCACTCCGGCCGCGACCCCGTCAGTGACGGCGGCTACCGGCTTTGATCTCTGGGCCTATCGGAACTATTTGATAATTGGCGGAATCGTGGTGGTGGCGATTGTTGTCATTTGGATTGTTCTGGTGTTCCTGCGCAAAAAGCGTAGCCAAACTGGTGCGGCGGAAGTAGGCAAATTACGCCAGCAAATGAAAGGGGGCGTTTCTCCCTCTGCCGTTACTGCGAAGTCTCCGGCAATCGGCGCCGCCCGGACCATGCATACTGACATGAAGCGCCTGCCGGCCAATCGTCCGACGGTTCCGCCCGTTCGCCCCAATCCGTCAGTGACGCCGCGTCGTTCGGTCGGGTCGGCCCAGCCAGTTTTCAAACCGGCCGTCAATCGCCCCACTCCGGTTCCGGCTGATTCTGATATTGGCACTTTCCCCCGAAAAGCTCCCGCTCCGAATGCCTTGCCGACTGCGTCGGCGGCTTCCCGGCCGATGGTGTCGCCTCCGGCTCGTCCGACGCCGCCGCCCGTTCCGTCCCGTCCTATGGCCTCTTCCGCCCCAAGTTCCACTTCGCCTCAGGCTCCGACCAAAATGGATGACAAAGACAAGGCGGATATTGACCAGATTTTCGGAGCGTAAATCGTCTTTAGTCTATGGTCTTTGGTCTATAGGTTGGACTGTATTTATTAAAGGAATGATGTTGCTACTATTTTCAGAAGGACTGGCTTAGTATCTGGCCGGTTTGGTTCGTAGGAAAATGATCCGGGAACTATTGAATAAATCAAAATAAGCTAATGATCAAGGCTTATATCGAAAAATTGATCCGTACGGCTTTACCGCCAGACGTCGATGCCGACGTCTCTTTTGTCGTGGAACGGCCGCGCGAGGCAAGCCATGGTGATTTTTCCTCCAATATCGCGCTGGTTCTGGCGAAGCGCTTGAAGAATAATCCTCTTCAAATTGCGCAGGATTTGGCCGTTCGTATTCAGGAGCGAGACGCTAAAAAGTATTTCGCCCAAGTAGAAGCGGTCCGCCCCGGCTTCATAAATCTTCGTCTCTCGACCGATTGCCTTCGGCAGGTGGTCGGGCAGGTTTTGCGGGCGGCCGACAAGTTCGGCACTTCCGATTTGGGAGCGGGTAAAAAAGTGGTTTTGGAGTATTCCAGTCCCAATACCAATAAGGCCTTGCATATCGGACATTTTCGTAACGATACGGTGGGCTTAGCCGTCCGTAATTTACTGGCGAGCGTTGGTTATGAGGTGGTATTGACGTCTTTGTTTAATGATCGCGGCCAGCACATCTGCAAGGCGATGCTAATGTATCAAAAATTTGGCCACGGACAGACTCCCGCTAGCGCCCAGCTAAAAGGCGATCATTTTGTGGGCAGTTTTTACGCTCGCTACGAAAAAGAATTAGAAAAAGATCCCTCTTTATCTGATCAGGTCGCCCAGATGCTGATCAAGTGGGAAGCCGGCGATCCGGCGGTTCGGGCGCTCTGGAAAAAATTGACTGCCTGGGTTGAGGAAGGTTTTGAGCAGACTTATCAACGGGAAGGCACGCGCTTCGATGACAGAATTTACGAAAGTGAAATTTACCAAAAAGGCAAGGAGATCGTCGAACGGTATTTGCGCCAGGGGATTTTCACGAAAAAGCCCGATGGTCAGGTGGTGGTTGATCTGTCGAAATTCGGTTTGGGGGAAAAGGTGCTCCTGCGATCGGACGGCACGTCTATATATATTACCCAGGACGTTTATTTGGGAGAAGCCCGCGAGAAAAAATATCATCCCGATCAGATGTTGTATTGCGTCGGCATCGATCAGCGCTATCATTTTCAAGTGCTCTTCGCTATTTATCAGCTGATCGGTTACCAATTCGCCCATCGCAGTCATCACCTGGCTTACGGTTATATTTTTCTCGGACGAGAAAAAATGTCTTCCCGCAAAGGCAATGTCGTGTCGACGGACACCTTCATTGATGAAATGACGGAAAAAGCCCGGGCGGTTATGCGCCAGAGCAAAATCCAAGTCTCGCAATCCGACGAAGCGGCGACTGCCGGCCACATTGCTCTCGCGGCGATGAAATACGGAATTTTGCGCTACGAGTTACAGAAAGACATTCATTTTGATCCGGAGATAACCATTCAGATGACCGGTGACACCGGACCTTATATCCAGTACACCTATGCTCGTATCCAGGGCATCGTTCGCAAGAGTGGGCTCGATAAAATAGACAAATCCGGGACGGCCCTGTCTAAGCCGGAAGAGCTTGATTTGCTGCGACGGCTTAATCGCTATCCCGAAATAGTGGAAAAGGCGGCGCTGTCTTATTCCCCAAATTTGCTGGCGGAATTTCTGGGGGACTTGTCACGGAGCTATAATGCGTTTTATAATGCTTGGTCGGTTCTGAAAGCGGAAACGGAAGCTCTCAAGCAAGGCCGGTTGGGTTTGTGCGCGGCCACGGCCCAGGTCCTCAAAAACGGTCTCAAAATACTGGGGATTGCCGTGTTAGAGAAAATGTAGCCTAATTACTTTTTAATAATAATCCTATGAAAGATTCTTGGAAGGTCATTGCTATTTTAGTCTGTGTTTTGTTTGTCATCAGTTTGGTTTGGCAATATTTTGCGGTTAATAGTACTCAGCAAAAACTAACCGATCTGCAAGCCAGGAGCGCGCCTCTTTTGGAAGCTTACGAAGCGCAAATGAAGGCTAATCAGCCGGCTCCGGCGCCTAATCCTGAAGATGTTAAAGCTGGGGACTCTTTTTTCACTGGAGCCGCAGAGGCCAAAACTACGCTGATTGTCTTTACCGATTTTCAGTGTCCTTACTGCGCCAAAATGCATGAGAGTATAGATGCGGCCCGGAAAAAATTCAGCTCAAGCGATCTAAAGATAGTTTATCGAAATTTCCCTTTGAGCGGGCATCCTCAAGCTTTGCCGGCGGCTAAGGCCGTGATGGCGGCAGGCAAACAGGGGAAATTCATCGAAATGGCCGACTTGCTATTCAAAAATCAAACGGCTTTGGCCGATGATAAGTATGTCGAATGGGCGAAACAGTTGAAACTTAATGTCAGCAAGTTTCAGGAAGACATGAAAAGCGCGGCCGTGGAAGAAGCGATCAATAAGGAAAAGGCGGACGGCGAATCATATGGCGTGACTGGAACTCCGGCGGCTTTCTTGGACGGAGTCCAAATCGGCGGTGCCTTGGAAGCGAATGCCCTGGAAGCGAAGATCCGTGAAAAATTATAACTATCGACCATATGATTACTGCCGCGATGAAATCAATGATAGAAAACAATGCCTTGGCGGTAGCGACTATTTCGGCCGACCACACTCCGCATTGTATTGCCGTCGGGTATGTCCAGGTGATTAATTCGACCCAACTTTTGTTGACGAATAACTACATGCGCCGGACTCCGGAAAATATTAAGCGGATGCCAGCGGTGGCTTGTGCGTTTTGGAGTCCGGACTGGAAAAACAAATGCGAAGGATATGAGTTAATTGGATCGGCGGAGTATTTCACCTCCGGTCCTTGGATGGATAAAATCAAGAGTATTCCGGAAAATGAGGGCGAGCCATGTCGGGGCGCGATCATCATTACGGTTACGGAAATAAAGAATTTGGGCTAATCTGACGAAAAAGGCTCTTGGCGGTAAGCTGAGAGTCTTTATTTACATCAAGATTGACTAAACTGGTTTTTTATCTTAAAATTTGGGCATCGCCCGGGTGGTGAAATTGGCAAACACGTATTATTGAAAGCATTTTTTCATCTGGGGGGCGAGTGGTGAAATTGGCAAACACGTACGGTTCAGGGCCGTATGCCGCAAGGCTTGAGGGTTCAAGTCCCTCCTCGCCCACCAGATGAAAAAATACCGGTTGCGTTTCCGTCTACGGCGGATCCGCCGTAGGCGGACAGGGCGCTAGGGGAGCAATCCCTTGGAGGTTCAAGTCCTCTCCTGGGCACCAGAAAAGAAAAGTCTTTTCGTGGAATAAATAACCAATGAAGATTTTTATTACAATCTTTTTGCTAGCGGCTCTGCTGGGTCTGGCCGGGTGCAGTACCGATTCCTTGACCTCCCTGACGAAATTTGGCCCCGAGTCAGATATTAAATTGCCGGAAACTGGTCAGTTTTTCACGCTGGATCGGATTGATAACGCCGGGACATTCAGCGAATATGTTTCCGTCGGTTATGACGGAAAAGTTAAGATCAACTCGCAAAAGTTAGGTGAGCAGGCCTTGGCGGTCAGTCGCGATGAGGTAGCACAAATGTACCAGCTGATCAATGAGCGGCGCTATGACGAATTAAAAGAAAAACTGAAATTAGAAAATTCGGGATCGACTTCTTTCAGCGAAACTTTGACCTTGTTTAATGAGGAAGGCCGTAAACAGATTTTCGAAATAACCGCGGAAGATTTACAGACGGGAGAAAACACCTTTTTGCCTGACAGCTGGGATGTGGCGCTGACAAAAATCAGGCGATTCTTGGGGACTTTGACTGGTGAGAAAGACTAAGTCAAAAATCAAAAGTCAAGAGTTGTTGAAAAAACTTTTGACCTTTGACTTTTTACTTCTGACTTGAATATGTTTAAACCCGTTAATCCTAAACAAAATTTTGTCGCTCTCGAGCACGAGATGCTCGATTTTTGGGCGAAACATAAAATTTTCTCTAAACTCCAACAACAGCTAAAAGGTAATAAGAGCTGGTCGTTTTTAGACGGTCCGATCACGGCCAATAATCCCATGGGCGTTCATCACGCCTGGGGTAGAACGCTGAAAGACTTATTCCAGCGTTATTTTGCGATGCGCGGCTACGACCAGCGCTGGCAAAATGGTTTTGACTGCCAGGGCTTGTGGGTGGAGGTGGAAGTGGAAAAGGAACTGAAATTCAAGACTAAAAAGGACATAGAGAAATTCGGGATCGACAAGTTTGTCGAAAAGTGCAAAGAGCGAGTTCGGAAGTATTCCGCCATTCAAACCAAACAGTCGATTCGTCTGGGACAGTGGATGGACTGGGACAATTCGTATTACACGATGACTGACGAAAATAATTTTGCCATTTGGCATTTTCTGAAAACTTGCCACGAGCGCGGCGATTTGTACAAAGGCCGCGATTCCGTGCCTTGGTGCCCGCGTTGCGGGACGGCTATTTCCCAGCATGAAATCTTGAGCGAGGAATACAAACAACTGAAGCATAAGGCAATTTATTTCAAATTGCCGATCATCGAGCGCCCCGGCGAACAATTCCTGGTTTGGACCACCACTCCCTGGACGATCCCGGCCAACGTCGCACTGGCGGTCAATCCGGATTTTGATTACGGCGTTTACGCCAAAGACGGCGAAAAGTTTATCATGTTTACGGAGCTGGCGGCTAAAGTATTAGGGAAGGATTGGAAAGAAGTCGAGAAAGTCTCCGGGGCCAAATTGGCCGGTTTACATTATCGCGGTCCCTTTGATGATTTGGAGCGGGTGCGCGAGGCGAAAAAGACTAATGAGCAAACTTTCCATTCGGTGGTTGACAGCAAAGATTTAGTCACAGCGGAGGAGGGCACTGGTATCGTGCATATTGCCCCCGGCGCCGGGACGGAAGATTTTCGACTGGGCCAGGAGAAAAAATTACCGGTCATCGAAGTGATTGATGAAAGCGCGGTTTATCTTGATAAGCTAGGGGAATTCGTCGGGCAAAACGCCAAAGATAATCCGGGCATAATTTTAGATTATCTCAAAAAGCAAAAGAAACATTATTTTAAGGTGGAAGAATACACCCACCGCTATCCGACTTGCTGGCGGTGCAAAGACGAACTGGTTTGGCGAGTAGTCGACGAGTGGTATATTTCCATGGACAAATTGCGGCACCAGATGATGGCGGTCTCCAAAAAAATCAATTGGATCCCGGGCTTCGGCCTGGAGCGCGAATTGGACTGGCTGAAAAATATGCACGATTGGCTGATTTCCAAGAAGCGCTATTGGGGATTAGCTTTGCCGATCTGGGAATGCCAGTGCGGCCATTTTGAAGTGATCGGTTCTCGCGAAGAATTGGAACAGAAAGCGGTTGAGGGTTTCGATCAGCTCGCCGGTCACAGTCCGCACAAACCCTGGATCGACGCGGTCAAGATTAAATGCCCGAAATGCGGAAAACTGGTCAGCCGCGTGCCTGATGTCGGCAATCCCTGGCTGGATGCTGGTATTGTGCCTTTTTCTACCATGGGCTATTTCCGCGACAAAAAATACTGGCAGAAATGGTTCCCGGCGGATTTCATTTGCGAGTCTTTTCCGGGACAGTTCAAGAACTGGTTTTATTCGCTGATCGCGATGAGTACGGCGCTGGAAAACACCAATCCTTTCCAAACGGTTCTCGGTTATGCGACGGTCAAGGATGAAAAAGGCGAGGAAATGCACAAATCGAAAGGTAACGCCATTTGGTTTGATGACGCGGCGGAAAAAATCGGCGTCGATGTGATGCGCTGGATGTATTGTACCCAGCCGCCCGAGGCTAATCTGCGTTTCGGCTATCACGCGGCGGATGAAGTGCGGCGTAAACTGCTGCTGCTTTGGAACGTGTATGTTTTCTTTACCACTTATGCCAATATCGATAAGCCTAAGTTAGGCCTGGTCGGGACAGCGCCGAAACACAAGTTGGATCGCTGGATCCTATCGGCTTTACACGAGCTGATTGCGGCGACCAATGAATCATTGGCCAAATACGACCAGGCCGCGGTAGTCGCTAAGACGGAAAAATTCATCGACAGCCTGGCGAACTGGTATGTCCGCCGTTCCCGCCGCCGTTTCTGGAAGAGCGAAAGCGATGCCGACAAAGCCGAGGCGTATCAGGTGCTTTATACGGTTTTGCTGACCATGGCCAAATTGCTGGCGCCGTTCATTCCGTTCATTACGGAATCAATTTATCAAAACCTGAAGCGTGAAAAAGATCCCGAGTCGATTCACCTGGCGGCCTATCCCCAGGCAGACCGCCAGCTAATTGATGAAAAGCTAAATCGCGAGATGGAATTAGTTTTACAAGTCGTCCGTTTGGGCCGAGCCGCCCGGGAAAAAGGCAAGGTTAAGGTGCGTCAGCCTCTCGGCGAAATGCTGATCGCCGGCGGGCAGATGACTGACGATCTGACCGGCCAAGTGAAGGAAGAGCTTAATCTTAAACAGCTTAAATTTATTGAGACGGCCGAAAAGTACGCGACCAAGAAGATCAAGCTGAATTTCCCGTTATTGGGCAAAAAATACGGCCCGGCACTTAAAGAAATCCAAGCGGCACTCGCGGATAATTATAATCAGGATGAATCAGGCACTTTGAAG
>CALEFQ010000103.1 GCA_937877125.1 uncultured bacterium
AGATGCTACGATTAGCTAACATTAATTTACCGCCAAAAGTCCCTAGCTAAAACAAGTTACTTATCCCTGGCGCCCTAATAAAAAGCTTAATGGATCCTGACCTAAGGTATAATAAATATTTAAATAAATCGTCCCGGCCGCCATGAACCAGAAAATTATATGGAGCAATAAATTCCAACCGCGCGCTAGACGATTGCAAATATACTGATCAATGAAAAATCCCAGCGGCAAGAAGAAAAGACCGGCCGCGGTAAGTAAATAACGGTAGTCTTTGGTTCCCCCGCCGAAAACCATCAAAAGGAAAGACGCAAAACCGAGCAAAATAATTTCAATGCCCAATATCAACAGGGCGCTCCCGCGTTGTCGCCGGTACCAGACAACCAGTCCCGCCAAACTTAGCAAAACAACCGGCACGGCGACGAAAAGGCCATCCATCCTCTCTATACCCAACCTGCCAAAAAACATTTCCCAAAGATTATTCCAGTACGGCGCCTTGAACCAATCCGACCGAGCCAAGAAAAGCGGGAAATCGGGATAATATCGATACGATGTCGCCAGGGGCGAGCCAAACGCCGACCATTGGTACCAGGCGATGGCCAGCGCCGACGGAACACCCCCGAGAACATATCCGCCAAGGCGCGCCAATCCCTCTTTGGGAACCTGGCTTCGGAAACTAATAATAATCAAGTAGATTCCAATCCCCGCGACCACAAACAGATTAGTGTAATCAACAAATACGCTGTACCCCGCCGCCAACCCGGGCCATAGATACCAGAGCCAACCCTTTTTGCGCCACAACCCATACCAAGTAAGATACAGCGTCAGCAATACCAAGCAGAGAGCCAGATTGTGGACGAATAAGAAAGAACTGTAGCGCCAGATCAGAGTGCCGAAACCAAAAATCAGGGCACTTAGCCAACTAGCCGAAAAAGACAAACGGAAAATTTGGTGCAGAATCTGAAATACCAGCCATACCGAAAAAACAGCCGCGAGCAATGATAAAAACGTGGTAGCGTATATTTCATAGGGCAATTCCGCATATTCCAAGGCGTCCGTGGTTGGAGTTACGACAGGGTCTGATTCCAAAACCATGAATGGAGCTCGCTCCAGCGGTTCCCATTCTGCCCCGAACATTTTCTTTTGCAGCCCATATTGATCAGGACTTTCCTGCCCAACGGTCAAAAGATAGTACTCATCGTGTTTCAAAGAATCCGCCTCGGCCTGAACTACCAGCCAATACTGCTGATCCGGCTGAAGCTCTGCTTGGTAAGGAATCGGCGTGTATTTTCCAAGGCCTAAAACAACTTCGCCGGCACTAACCAAGTGAGGCGAGCCGACCACACGTTCCTGATCAGGTCGGCCATCATTATCAAAGACAATTTTTACTTCCAGCGAATAAAGCGGTTTTTTTTCCAGCGAAGTGTAAGTTATGGCCAGACCAACACTATTCAGGGAAGAATCCTTGACCGAAAAAGGCCAAGCCGCCACCGGAGTAGCATCTGCCATGCCAGGTTTTGCAGTAAGCGGCAAGAGTTTGTCAGCATTCAATTTAGCGTCAAGAATATGATTTTGCCGCGGAACCTGCAACCTGGCAATAAATTCTCCAAGGTAATAAAAAGGGACCGCCATCAATGACGTGCCGACTGGTTTATTCGGATACTGGCGCCCATCAACAAAAGAAGTATCGCCCGGCAAGAACTGAAAAGTTTGCGACATATCCGGGCGCCCATAATCAGCCAGGGCCTTGGTCTCCCGAAACAGCACGGCGTCGTTACAAGAATCAAAAGTAAAATTCCCCTCCCGATCTCTGGCCGGTATAAAAAAATACGTCAGCCCGACAACCACCAGGATGATAATTGAAAAAATCGTCTTTTGGGTTCGAGACATATTAACCAAAAAATTTATCTTCAGTGGCCACCTGTTCGTAGCGGCTATCTTTCCCGAGAAATTTATCCGCCGCCTTGAATCCCATTTCCAGGCAATGATCCATATTATTGTAGCGGAAAAGTCCGTTACGCCCCAACATGGTTAAATTCTTGAAACTCTTCAGGTAAGCCAGAGTTTTTTGCATATTTTGGGCGTAAGGAATGTCGTAAATCGGATAAGCAAATTCTTCCCGGAAAACAAAAGTTTCTTCCAAATCGGATTGAGAGATAAATTTCAAAAGCGACAGATCTCCCAGAAACTTCTTCTGCAATTCCGCCGTTGACATCCGCCAGACTGGGTCTCCGAAATCACAGCTAATCTCGCCGCACAAAATAGTTTTGCCGGGGATCACGTTTTGCTCACTGAAATTACGTATTTCACTGATACGGTTGGTTGCCAATTCCGCCTGGGGCAAATAAATCCAATGATCGGGCGTGATCTTAGGGCGATTGATGACGCAGTAAACAAAAATCAGCGACTTAAATTTTAAATTCTGGGCGGCCTCGATCACTTTTCCTTCAGCCGACGGCGCAATAAATTCAACCATTTTGGTCAGCGGCAAAGTTGAGAAAACGTAATCATAATTACGGGTTTCCGATTGGCCGGTATTTTTATTCCGAATAGAAATCCCGGTTAATTTATCGCCAGACGACTCCATTTTGGTCACCTCGGTATTTAAAACAATCCGCCCGCCCTGCCAGGTAATTTGGTCAGCAAACATCCGGCTTAACATCCCGATTCCGCCCTTAATTGGGTAGTGAAAGCGCGAAACATTGGTACGCGCCTGCTTTTTAGGTTTGAAAACGCTCTGGACGACCGCGTCCCAAAGCCCTTTCAAGGAAACGCGCTGGGACGCCCAGTCTTTGGAAATCTCGTTTGGCTTCAAGCCCCAAAGCTTGGCGTTATAATCCCGAAAAAAGAGATTGAAAATTTCTCGCCCGAAACGGTTGACCACCCAATCCTCATACGATTTATCTTCCGGCTTCAGCAGAAAGTATCGCCACCGCGCCCATAAATAATCACCGCCGATTTTGAAAGTCTTGGAAATCGGCATTGATTTCAGGGCTTCGGACATAACCAGAGGCCAAGAAAAGAATTTTCCCTGCATGTAAATGCGGGATTTTCGTTCCTTGATCGCCTGATTTTTCCCCAGGAGACCATTAAACTCTGACATCACCGCCTCGTTTTGGGTATGAAATCGATGCGGGCCCAAATCCACCGTGAAACCGTTATGTTCAAAAGACTTAGCCAGCCCGCCGACGCGATCATCCCGCTCGATCACCTCAATATCAACATTAGCTTTTTGACACAAACGATAAGCCACAGACAAGCCGGACAGGCCGGCTCCTAGCACTGCAATTTTTTTTGGCTTGACCGGCGACATAGAATTATTTAGCAAAAACAAAAGGATAGCCGCTATCCTTATTATAAAGACTTAAAATTATTACTTCCGCAAATAACGCCCCACGGCGATTGAAGAACTGATAATACCAAGCAAAATGCCCAGCGCGACCATGCCGCCGGCAATCCACAGCAAATTCTGCGAGAAAAACTGCACCATGTCGAAGCTTTGCCCGTCAAAGAAAGCCGTTATTTTAGGATTGGCGGCATTGAGAATCGGATAAAGCATCGCCAGCGTGATGGCCGCCCCGATGATTCCGTAAAAGACACCTTCCAGTAAAAACGGTCCGCGAATAAACCAATTAGTGGCGCCGACCAATTTCATGATCCCAATTTCTTCCTTGTGGGTATAGATCGCCAAGCGGACCGTATTGAACACCACCAAAATAGCAATCACCACAAACGCGCCGCCAACGGCCAGGCCGCCCTTGCGAATCGTATTAGCAATGCGGACCAGACGGTCAATCACGTCTTTATTCTCCTGAAAATCAACTTTGCCGATAACATCGGAAAACCGGTCACTGGAAAGAAAATCAGAAATCCCCTCATAGTCTTCAGTCCGAATCGCCTTGACGACCAAAGAGGCCTCCAGAGGATTCTCATCCAGTTCTTCTAAGGACTTCAAAATCAATTCGTCGTCCTGGTGCGCTTTTTTGAATTGAGCTAAGGCGTCGTCTTTGCTGACAAACCGGACCGTTTCCACGTTGTTCAGATTCTGGACCTGGGAGCGAACTTCCAAGATCCGGTCTTCCTGGGCCGTGGTTTTGAAATAAACCGTCAAATCGACCTTTTTCTGCACCTGGTCGACCGCCACATTGGCCAGCAAATTCAAAATCACGATGGTGGTAATTATAAAAAGCGTGACGACCATAATCAAAGTAGTCGCAACACTTAACCAGATATTGCGCCAGAAATTTTCCGCCCCGAATTTTAGAACCCGTAAAAAGCCAGGCATAAGAGCAAGACAAAGGTCTAAAGTCAAAGGTAAAAATTCAATAAAAACTTTTACTTTTGACTTTTTACTTTTGACTTAGAGAATATACTTACCCGAATCCTGATTACGGACAATCTTACCCTCATCCATCGTGATCACGCGCCGCTTGATGGCATTGACAATCTCGCGGTTGTGGCTAACCATCACCACGGTCGTGCCTAACTCGTTGATTTTCAAAAGCAGCTGGACGATTTCCCAGGCATTCAGGGAATCCAGATTCCCCGTCGGCTCATCGGCGACCAGTAGCTTCGGCTTATGGATCAAGGCCCGCGCGATCGCGACTCTTTGTTTTTCGCCGCCGGACAACTGGTGCGGGAAAAGATCCGCCCGTTTGCTCAAATTTACGATATCTAATATTTTCGGGACTTGCTCCCGGATCTCACGCCGGGAACGTCCGCAAACCTCCATGGCGAAAGAAACATTCTCCGCCGCCGTTTTCTTTTCCAATAATTTGAAATCCTGGAAAACTACCCCAATCTGGCGGCGAAACATCGGAATATGCTTTTTTTTGATTAATCCGACATCCCAGTTATTGACGACGATCCGCCCCTTATCCGGCTTCTCTTCGGCAATCAACAAGCGGACTAAAGTGGATTTGCCCGCCCCGCTTTGTCCGACAATCGTGACAAACTCTCCGTCATTAACGGTAAAACTGATGTCGTCGAGAGCGACCACCTTTTGTTTGGCATAATCCTTGCTGACACCGGAAACTTCAATCATAAAGCAAAACCTGAATGGTTAACGCTGATATTTTATCACAATCCGTCCCCACGCGCAATGAGACGGGATTGTCTATATTTAAGCCTTTTTTTGGACTACTTGCCATTTCAAAAAGCTTTCCACAAAGCCAGTTAATTCGCCGGCTAGCACCCGGTCCGGATCCTTTTCTTCGTAATTAGTCCGATGGTCTTTGACCATCTTATAGGGGTGTAACACGTAGGAACGGATTTGGTTGCCCCAGCCAGCCGAGACATGCTGTCCCCGAGCTTTAAGCCGCTCTGCCTCCGCTTGCCGCTGTTGGCGGGCCAACAATTTGGCCTGCAGGATTTTTAGGGCAGTTTCTTTGTTTTGGTACTGGGAACGCTCCGTCTGGCATTCCACCACCAGCTTAGTCGGAAGATGGGTGAGCCGCACCGCCGAGCTGGTTTTGTTGACCTTTTGCCCGCCGGCGCCGGAAGAACGGAACGTATCAACGCGCAAATCTTCCGGATCGATCACGACTTCCTTAGGATCTTCTATTTCCGGAATCACTTCCACGAGAGCAAAAGAGGTTTGGCGCAAAGCGTCCGAGTTAAATGGCGACTGACGCACCAGGCGATGCACGCCGCCTTCAGATTGCAACAAGCCATAAGCATAACGGCCGATCACCCGAAAAGTAGCGCTCTTGATTCCCGCTTCGCCGCCCCGGCTCTCATCGACTGCTTCCAGTCGGTAATCTTTTTTTTCGGCATAGCGCATCAACATCCGCCGCAGGATTTCCGCCCAATCCTGGGCATCCACCCCGCCCGCTCCGGCGTGAATCGAAACAATCGCGTTTCGCTCGTCATATTGACCGCTGAGCAATACCTGAAATTCATTTTCTTCAAATTTGCCTGCGAGTTCCTTAGCCTTCTGGCGTAAATCAGGATACATGGCCTCGGCTCGCTCCTTTTCTGCTTCACGCGACATCTCCAAGGTTTCAGCCGTCTCCCGTCGCAGGCCTTCCCATAAATCAACCTGCTGTTTAAGCGATCCTAATTGCTGCATCACCTCTTTGGCGCGCTGGTTGTTTTTCCAAAAATCCGGCTCTTCGCTTAAGGCCGTCAATTGAATAATCCTCTGCTTCTTACCCGCCAAGTCAAAGAGAGTCCAATGTCTTTTGGATCCGCCTCAGCAAATCTTCAAGACTGGCAATTGTCTCTTTCATATATTTTATTTCCAAACTATAGAATCAGTAATACCTTTAATGGCCCCTTTCGAACTAAGAGCCAAATCTATCTCTCCCCCTTCCGCCGTGTTGAGCAATTTAATCTTGCGGTTCGACAAATACTGGCTTAATTCAGGCGAAGTCTGCTCTCGATATTCCGACCAATCGGAAGATTTCAAGACTACCGCCGGCGCCACCGCATCCAAAAATCTGTTTTCCACCTCGCCAAAGCCGTTAGTCCCGTGGTGGGGCAAAACTAAAATATTAGCCGATAAATCCTGCCCGCTATTAAGCAATTCTTCCAAGCCGGACTGATACAGATCGCCCGGGAACAAGATTGCCCCGTCGGCAAAAACCAGGCGCGCCGTCAGTGAATTATTATTTACCGCTTCGTCTTCCTGCCCGATCCCCGACAGCGTTTTTTCGGGGTGCAAAATCTCCACCCGCAAATCGTCTTCCAATTCAATCACCTCGCCGCGGGCCACCAGCTTCACCCGGTCAGAAATCTTCCCCAACGACCGGGCTAATTCGGAATACGTGTCGAACGGATACCCTTCGCCGTTGATATAAACCTGCCCGACCTCAAAATTATTGAGAATGGCGGCCGCGCCCCCGATATGATCCCAATGCGGGTGGCTCAAAAACAAGTAATCAATTTTTTCTAGGCCGCGCCGGCGCAGGGCCTGCACGACGGCTTGCGCCCGGCTCGGATGCGCCGTGTCGTAGACTAGAGTCTGACCCGCGGGCGTCCGCGCGATATAGCAATCACCGTGTCCAACCGAGACTGCGGTCAGGTTCAAATCGGCCGTCGAGTAAAAACGTGACGGGCTCGCGACCAAAGGGGCCACCGCCGCCGGGCTCGATTCGAGGCCGGCGGCGATCTGTAAATAAGCCGCCCCGATGTCAGGCACATCGAGATTCTCGAATTCCGGCCTTAACTCTAGTTTCTCCGAATCGATGCCCTCAGGAATTTTCAGGAGAAATGAGAATGTGCCCTCCTGGCCCGGTTCCACGGTCGACTGATCAAGCCAGGCGACCCGCCGGTCATCGACCCAGGAATTAGACACTAAAAAACGCGAAGCGGATTCCGAATCTGCGGCCGCTAGCGCCAACGGATGCTCGCCATAATTTTTCCAGGGGATATTTCCGGTGTTCTGGTAGCGCACCCAAGCCAAGACCTGGTTGCCAGGCTTTCCCGTCAATTCCGGAGAATGATCAACCAAGCGAAATTCGTAGCGCGGCTCCTCGACGCTCAGGCGCCACTTGACGGATTGCAGACCCCGCAGCGGATTGAGATTGGCATCCACCACATTGAAAGTAGCCGTATATTTTCCGGGACCGGGATCGTCTTCAATGGTGAAGAAAAAATGCCCTGTCTGCCCCACCGCCACCGATTCCTCCCAGAGCTTTATTTTATTCTGGGAAAGCCAGGTTGAACCGGCCGTATACCAAGGATCGCTAATTAGACGTGAGGATTCTAGCAAGACGGCGTTCGGGCCGTCCTGGGTCCAGTTTTCCGGTCCGGTATTCTCGATCGCCAGCCAAAGATTATGTTTTTGTCCGGAGATCAGAGTGACATTTTGCGCCTGGCCGATGAAACGAGCCGACTGCTTGGACTGGCCGTAAAAAATTTGGTCCCAACTAAAAGTGCCGGTTGCTACCCGAGCCAAGAGCCCGATAACAATAACCGGAATAACACAGATGGCTATTTCTTTGTAGACAGTTTGGAGACGAGACATATGATGATTATACAATATTTAGGCTAGATTTCAACCAAAGTAATATCAAATCACAAATAACCAATATCAAATAAATTACCAACTTCCAATTACCGATAATTTCCAAATTGGAGCTTGGATTCTATTTGATATTGGTTATTTATAATTGGATATTACTTCAGCAGTTTTACAATCTCACTCGGCAACTCCGCCACCTTTACTCCCGCCGCCTCAAGCGCCTCTTGCTTGGATTGCGCCGTGCCCGCTTTGCCGGAAACGATCGCGCCGGCGTGCCCCATCGTCTTGCCGGGCGGCGCCGTCCGGCCGGCAATATAGGCCACCACCGGCTTAGTCACGTGATCTTTGATATATTCGGCCGCGGCTTCCTCCAAATTGCCGCCAATCTCGCCGATCAAAACAATCTTATCCGTCTCCGGATCTTTTTCAAACAATTCCAAAACATCGATATAATTACTGCCGATCACTGGGTCACCGCCGATCCCGACGCAAGTACTTTGGCCAATCTTGTTTTTCGATAAATGATTAACGATTTCATAAGTCAGCGTGCCGGACTTGGAAACGACACCGACCCGCCCGTGCTGGAAAATCTTGGCCGGCATGATCCCCGCCTTGGCTTCGCCCGGCGTGATCACCCCCGGACAATTCGGCCCGATAACGTGCAAACTCTTTTCTTTCGCGAACTTTACGATTGCCAGCGCGTCATGGACCGGCACATGCTCGGTAATGATGACTAGATTCAATCCCGCCGCCAGATCTTCCAGAGCCGATTTCTTCACAAACGGCGCCGGGACAAAATGTATCGCCCAATCATCAATTTTGCGTTTTGAATTTTGAATTTTGAATTCTTTGACCGCTTCCGCCATCGTATTAAAAACCGGCACCCCTTCGATTGTCTGTCCCCCTTTCTTCGGAGTGACCCCGGCCACGATATTCGTCCCATAATCCAGCATCATGTTGGTATGAAAAGAACCTTGGCCGCCAGTGATCCCGCGAACGATAAAACGAGAGTTTTTGTTGATCAAAATCGACATGATAATAATTCAGAATTAAAAATGCAAAATGATGATTTGCCAATTCGCACCGGGCCAAGGCTGATATTGACCTGAATAAATTAACCGGATATAATATCGTGATCATCGTCTTTCGTTCAACCGTTCATGAAAAGGAGGGATCTTCATGACCACATTTATCAAGAGAGCCTTGATTAGTGTTTTCGACAAGACCGGCCTCGAAAAATTTGCCGGCGGACTGCATCAGTGCGGCGTGGAAATAATCTCCACCGGCGGCACCGCCCAAGTGATCAAAGACGCCGGCATCCCAGTCCAGACTGTCGAGCAGATTACGGGTTTTCCGGAATGCTTCGGCGGCCGACTGAAAACGCTGCACCCGAAAATCATGGGCGGCATCCTGCGGCGCCGAAATTGCCAGGATGCCCAAGTTGCGGACCAGCTCAAAATTCCTGACATTGATCTGGTGGTAGTCAATTTGTACCCGTTCGGCCTGGTGACGTTGCAGCCGGACTGCACGCTGGAAAAAGCGATCGAAAACATCGACATTGGCGGGCCGAGCCTGATCAGAGCCGCCGCCAAAAACCACGAATCGGTAACCGTCGTCGTCGACCCGCGCGATTACCCCAAAGTCCTGAAAGCCATCCGACAAGACACCTGGATCACCCCGCGACTCAAACTGCGCCTGGCCGTCAAAGCCTTCAAGCTGACCGCGGAATACGACCAAACAATCTATCGGTATCTGAATCATTTCTGATCCGTGAACACGACGATCATCTCTAGACAGCCTACCTTTGCCCGGCAGGCTGTTTCTTTTTGCTGGTCAAAATCAGATAGATAATCGGCAAAATTCCAACGGTATTCAGGATAAGCATCAGGACAAACCAGACCGGCTGATTGTTTCGCCCAGCGCGCCAGAGAGCAAAGCCCTTCCAGACCATTTCCCAGATCATTAAGGGAATGAGCCAGATTAGCCAGGAATTTAGATCAAAATTTACTGGAATCATATATTTGTTGCTAATTTTACGTTTTACATTTTACGTTTTAAGTTTCTATAATCTCTTGCGCCGCTTTTTCC
Source organism: uncultured bacterium (assembly GCA_937877125.1). Lineage (GTDB taxonomy): Bacteria > Patescibacteriota > CALEFQ01 > CALEFQ01 > CALEFQ01 > CALEFQ01. Next base: position 10,052 of record CALEFQ010000103.1, read on the forward strand.
ATCTCGTCTTCAAACTTTATCCCCGCCTTCAGCAAAATCGCTTTAGCTTCTTTTTCACGAGTGCCGACCACGCGCAATACGACGGGAATATTTAAACCGTTTTCTTTCACGAAATCAACCAGCCCCTGCGCGATCTCGTCCGCCCGCGTAATTCCACCGAAGATATTGATAAAAATCTTTTTCACCCCCGGCTTTTTGAGCGCGATCGACAGCGCTTTTTTCATCTGCTCCGCCGTTGCTCCGCCACCGACATCAAGAAAATTCGCCACTCGGCCGCCGAAGTGCGCCAAGGTATCCAACGTCGCCATTACCAGGCCGGCGCCGTTGCCGATCACCGCGATATCGCCGTCTAGCTCGACATAAGACATACCCTCCGTCTTGGCCTCCTTTTCCAATTCAGTATAATCGTCCGTTTTATACTTCGCCAGTTCCGAATGCCGGAAAAGCGCGTTGTCATCGATGACGACCTTCGCATCCAGTGCCATCAATTCACCTGATTTTAACCGTACCAACGGATTGATCTCAACCAAGGTCCCATCTTTTTCCACAAACAAGCGATATAGTTTTTGAATAACATCAATCACTTCGTCGGAAATACCGGTTTGGTATTTTATATTTTGAATTTCTTTTGAATTTTTAATTTTAATTTTTTTGACCTTATCGGGATTCTCCGCCGCGACGGTTTCCACATCAACACTTCCCTCTTCGCAAAAAACGACCATCGGACATTTGGCTACCCGATCAATCGTGATAGACAAATACATCTCAGCGCTCACGTCGAGAAAGCCGTAAATCAGGATTTCCTCGACCTTGAGCCCGCTAATCGTCATAGCAAAAATGCGTGCTACCTCACGCTCCACAATCTCTGGTTTGTTATCGACAAAAACTATACCGCCGGCCTTCTTGCGCTTGCCTTTGGCCACCTGCGCCTTGATCGAAACTTTCGGGCCCATTTTGTATACTTCCGCCGGCACTGCTTCGCCTTTTCTAATTAAAACACCGCCGGGAGTACGGATCCCGCATTGTTCGAAAATTTCCTTGCCTTGGTATTCTTTTAAATTCATAATGCAAAATTCATAATGCAAAATTATCGCAAATTGTGCATCTTGCATTATGCATTTTAAATTTTCAGCTGGTACCCTGTTTCCACCGCCTTCACATTCTCATCCGGTAATTTTTTCGGAATTGCCTGGCGCAAATTTACTTTTGATAAATCAATCTCCAGGCAAGCCAAGAGAGTTCCCAGCGCGATCGTGCTGCCGTAAATCGGCTTGCCGAACTTTTCTCGGCCCAAACCGAAAAAATCATAAACTTCGCCGTCGGTCCGCACTCCTTTTTGAGCAATGATATTGCGCCCGGTAAATTTCTTGCCGGTCACCCCAAGTTCGAGCAGAAAATCAGCTTGATCGACGACGGGATTCACCACTTTATTTTTATCAAACGCAATATAAGCCACGCTGGCGCCGCCGCGCGAAGCCGCGTCGTAATCATTGAGAACAGTAACATCAACGCCAAGCTGCATTAAAATCTCGCCCAAAATCGCTGCCAGCATTTTGACGCCTTGTCCGCCCGTCCCGGCCACAATAATTTTCGCGTGGTTTAACATATCTTGAATTAATAAATTCCATTCGGGGCTTTAGCCCCGGTTTTTGCCCCCGGCTAAAGCCGGGCATAGGATATTAGCCTCTTTTAACAATCCCAATCTCACCATCCGCCAACAAACCAACTGGTTTCGGATTAATCTTAAACTGCTGCTTGTACGCCAAGATCATCTCCGCCGGGCTTTTCACCTTGTTCATCTTGCCCCAACGCTCGGGACAATCGGATTTGATATCAACCAGCGCGAAACCAGGCCAGGCCAGCGCTTCGGCCAAGCATTTTTTCAGATGCGGCACATGAAAAACAGTCGAACGAGCGTAAAAATGACGGCGATTGGAAGTGATTATTCCCTGAATATTTATCGGATTGGCTTCCGATCCCACCGGCGTCGTAAGCGTAATGCTTCCCGGCCGCGTCGTCGGAGCGCTTTGCCCGCCCGTCATGCCGTAAATTTCATTATTGACCAGCACGACCGTCACATTGGCATCGCGCCGGCTGGTGTGGAGCAAATGATTACCGCCGATGCTGGTAAGATCCCCGTCGCCGGAAGCCACGACGACTTTCAAGTCCGGCCGATAGGCCGCGATTGCTTCCGCGACCGGCAGAGCTCGCCCGTGCGTAGTATGGAGTGAGTCCATCTTGAAATATCCCGCCATCCGTCCGGTACAGCCGATCCCGGAAACCACGGTGGCATTTTTGCTATTCAATCCCGCCGCCGCCATGACACCCGCCAGCTGGTGAAAAATAATCCCAATGCCACAACCGGCACACCATAGTGTCGGCATTCGTTCTTGTTTAATTAAGTCTTTAGCTTCGGCCATAAAATATTCTTATCCGTAAAATGAAATTTTTTCGCGCCTAGAGCCGCCTTCGACTAAACGGCGCTCCAAAACATTCATTTTACGGATATACTTTCTAATCGTTTTAATATCGGCGTCAATTTAATCTCGCCGCCGAGTAGCGCTATCCGCCTCACCTCGCGCTTTAACACGCGTTCGATCTCGCCGGCGTACTGGCCGTCATTAGCTTCAACAACTACTATTTTTTTGTAATCCTTAGCAGCTGCCTTTAATTCATTTTCCAGAATCGGGTATAAACGAATCGGTCGGAAATATCCGCAATCCTTTTGTAACTCGGCGCACAGACGCGAACTGATGCCAAAAGAGATTAACAATGTATCGCTCTTTTTATTCGGAACGTACTCAAAAAATTTGTATTTTTCAGCCGCGGTCAGAATCTGTTTTTTCCTGGACCAATACCAATCCTGATAGAGCTTGGAGTCGGCCGTGCGGGGAATACCATTTTTGTCGGCCAGTAAGCCGGTGAAATGACGGCAGCCGGTACCGAGCGGTTCGCGCAACCGTTTCGCCGGAGCGGAAACTTCGATCTGGTCGGGATCGATCACTTCTTCCAAATGGCCGACGAAGCCGTCGGTCAAAAATATTACCGGGCTTTGCGCCTCCTCGGCCAGATTAAAAGATTCAACGGCATAACGATAACATTCTTCGACGGAATTCGGCGCCAGTACCAGTGCTTGATAATCGCCATGGGAACCGTGGCTGGCTTGCAAGATATCGCCTTGCGCCGGATAAGTCGGCATACCGGTCGACGGCCCGACGCGCTGGACATCGATAAAAACAGTCGGAACCGACATCATATAAGCCAGACCGACGCTCTCTTGCATCAGGGAAAATCCCGGACCGGAAGTAGCGGTAAAAGATTTAGCGCCGGCCAGCGAACCGCCGATGATCGCCACCGCACTGGCAATCTCGTCTTCCATCTGCAGAAAACGAAAATCCTTATGGCCGGCGGCATACTTGGCCGCGTATTCCATGATTTCGTTGGACGGCGTGATCGGATAGCCAGCGTAAAATGAGGCACCCGCTTTTCGCGCGCCCAGGAAAGTGGCTTCGTTGCCGGAGATTAATCTTTTCATAATAACGTAAGACGTAAAACGCAAAACGTAAAACTAATAATCTTTTACGTTTTACGTTTTACGTTTTTAATTATGGTAATTGCCTGATCCGGACAATATAGCGCGCAGATCCCGCACAAGTTGCACTTCGCCTGATCGCGCGTCAAAACACCGTCAACAAATTTAAGTCCATGTTGCGGACACATCTTCTGGCAAATGTCGCATTTCTTGCAACGTTCCCGCTGCCAGACAAAATCATCGGATGTTTGAGATTTTTTTCCCATAAGCAGTTTTTTATTATAGCATTGCCAGGCTGGCCTGTAAATATGCAATCACCTTTGACAAAAACCATTGAAGGTGATAAAATAGTAAATCTTTCAAAGGAGGTCACATGGAACAGGAAAAATTTGTTTTATCGGTTTTTGTCGAGTTTAATGATGTTTACCGGATCCCGCCGGTCATCGCCAGTCTCTTCACCTGGAGCGCTCGCCCCCAATGTGTTTGTATCTTTGACGCCATACTCACATCTGCAACTTACGTCGGAAAGCGCGACATCACAGAAGAAATAAAGGCGGAAGGATTCGAACTCAATGACGGGGACAAAAGCATGATCCGGCAAGAACACATCAAGGAAATGGTGTTAGTTCTCAGCAATATTTTGTCTGCAGCCGGTGTGTCCCATAACTTCGAAGTCGATCATTATAACAAAAATTTTCCTGCAGGGAAACTCTGTGCCCGGAAAACTCTGTACATGAGAAATTCTTGAATCTTCCCCTCTTTTTGCCCCGCCGGTTTACCGACGGGGCTTTCTTTTTGGCAATATCCAAATACAAATAATAAATATCAAGTAAAATTCAAGTACCAATTTTAAAATGGGTGGTTTCTAAAATTAGTTATTGAATTTCATTTGATATTTATTATTTGTGATTGGATATTCTGTTTGACACCCTAAGCCATTATGCTAATCTACATACAATATGATATATAATTATTTCTACACCATGAAGCCCCTGATTGTCCCCGTTTCCAACGGCGACTTTTTGGCGTCTCCTGCCAGCTTCATGGATAGAAAGCTTTTTTGATACTTACTCCTTTCTAGCTATCAAGCCGGCAGTAGTCGCTGCCGGTTTTTTAGCGCTTGGCCATGCACACGAGCAAAGTAGTTGTGTATGGTTTCTCTAACCGCCCCCTCGTTTGAGTGGGACAATCGAAAGGAAAAAACATGAGAAATGTCTACCTGGAGGGAAAACGAATCTATCTGCGCCCGCTGGACAAAGAGCAAGACGCAAATTTGGCTTGCCAATGGATCAATACCGAGGAGATGCGCCAATTTATCGGCCACGGAGCCTTTCCTACATCCTTGGAGGCAGAAAAGGCTTGGTTTGATGAAAAGCCGGAAAAATTTCCCCAGCGCGTTCGGCTGGCTATTGTCTTGAAAAAGAACGATCGCCTAATCGGTTCTATTGCGATTAGCGACATCAATTGGGTTGATCGATCAGCTGGCACCGGAACGCTGGTCGGCCAGAAACAAGACCGAGGCCGTGGCTACGGAACCGAGGCAAAAGAGTTATTGCTGCGTTATGCATTCCAGACACTAGGCTTGAACCGCGTCGAAAGCAAGGTACTGGCTTACAACCAGGCCTCACTGCGCTACGCCGAAAAATGCGGCTACCGGCGAGAGGGAATTCTACGTCAAGCGATCTACAAGAACGGCCAATACCACGACCTGATTATTCACTCGGTCTTACGCGAGGAATGGCTGGCCAGACAGAAGAAATCTAATAAAAAAACTAAGCGCTAAAAAAACAAGCCTCGTTCGGATTTCCGAGCGGGGCTTTGCTTTAAATCAAAAAACTAAAAACATAAAATTTAAAAGAAACTAAAAGCTGAAATCTAAAGTACGTTTAAATTTTTCGTCTTTAAATTTCTTTTGAATTTTATGTTTTTAAGCTTTAAATTTCTGTCGGTACTGCCGCAGCACCTCATATAATACTACCCCGTATGCCGTCGCCACATTGAGCGACTCTTTGACACCCAGCATCGGAATATGAACGACCGCGTCGCATTGCTTGAGAGTTTCCTTTGATACACCCAATATCTCATTGCCGAAAACCAGGCAAACCGGAAAACCAAATTTAAACTCCGTATACGGCACGCTCGTTTCTGTTTGCTCCACCGCGATTATCTGCATCCTCTTAACGTTCTTAACATTCTTAATACTCTTAATATCTTTGATCGCGTCCCACGGAACAAAGTCCTCTGCTCCCAGGGCGGTTTTAGATATTTCTTTCCGCGGCGGGCATGCCGTGTAGCCCGATAAATATAACTTAGAAACTAAACAGGCATCCGAGGTGCGGAAAGCGGAGCCGACATTGTACATACTGCGCACGTTTTCCAGGACGACATAAAACGGATAACGCGGCCGGCCGGCTATCTCCTCGGCTCGTTGTTTTTGCCGCTCGGTGACATTAATAACCATGATAATATCAAATTATAAATAACCAATAACAAATAAAATTCAATTCCCAATTTTCAATGGCGCGCATGGCGCCTTGGCACTTGGATTTTATTTGATATTGGTTATTTGTGATTGGTTATTTCTGTTGCCGGTACACCAGCATCACCCCATCTTCTTTTATTTCATTGCCGCGGGCAATGCCCAATTCATCCATCAGCTTGTAAATTTCCTCTTTGGCTTTGGGAATATCGCCGGCGCGCGCCACATTTAATTCGATTTCCGCTAAATCGATATTCACCTGATCCAAATGGAAAAATTTCACTTCGTAGACGCCGTACCGGTATTTCTTTTCGTCGGAAACCTTCACTTCCAGAAATTTCGACAAACCGTGCTTTTCCAGGATTTTTTCCGCGTCAATCGGCGTGGTAAAATCGCGTTCGGGAAACCCCAGCTTTTCAAAAACCCGGGAATTTCTCTTCAGGGCTCCGAAAATTTCACTGTATTCTTCCCGCCCCTGATTTTCAGCCTTAGGCCCCTTGTACGTCAAGTATATTTTCTTTATCCCTTCCGGATAATCATGCTCGACGATCCGCACCTGGATATCTTTTTGTTCAAATAGCTCCCGGCCGTAATACCAGCTGGCGGATGCCGACGAACCTTCAAAATAAGCCCCTTTCGCCTCGATTTTTTCGATCAGGGATTGGGGATTGTCAATTTTAGCGCGGACTCTGACTTCAATTTGCATATTTTTTTTAATTAATAATTAATATCAGCAATATAGAATTTGGACTGATCTTCGGTCACCCCCCAGTTGCCAAATTCGTCGCGCGCCCCCTCGATTTTCTGATAAATCAGGCGCCGGCCGTCGGCGGAAAGATCAAAGGCCCCGACAACCGCATCGGCTTCGGAAACAAGAACGGCTCGGTCTTCGCTCGCTCCGGCTTTCACGACCGACAAGGGCTGAGCCGACGGTGTTTCCTTGGTGAAAAAGACAAATCGGCCGTCCGGCGTTTTTTTTGTTAAAACCAAGCCCGACTGATCCGGCGGGATTTCTTCCGCGGCCACTTCCGCTTGTCCCGCGCTGTCGCCGACAATTTGGGACGGAACGGTACGGTCATTAAAAACCTTAGCGGCGAATAAATCATTTTGCCTGACGCGCAAAGTTACTTCATGCGAGCCGTAATCAGGTTCGCCGTAGTATTGGTGCTGCGTAAAAATAATCGCCTCGGGATCAGCGGGATCCCAATGTAAATCATAACCGCCGACCACTGCCTGGCGCTGTCCGTCGGCGATCTTGATAATCTGAACCTGGGTGCTGGCCGCGGTCATATTACTCAGCTGGATAGCGACGTACTGGCCGTCTCGCGACCAAGCAACCGGGCCGTCGAAACCGGTCGCCGCCAGGCCTTCGCTGGACACCGGCAATTCCCGGATATTCGTTAATTTGATTGAGTCAACTTCGCCTGATCCGCCCAGATCATCGGCAGGCGCGGCCTGATCAACGGGACCGGCGGAAAGATTCCAGGGATCGGCCAAATTTTCGGCCGCGTCACGCCGCCACCAGGCGCAACCGCCAATTAAAAAAGCCAAAACTAAAACGAAAGCAGACAATATCAGCACTTTTGACTTTTGATCTTTGATTTTTGACTTCATTGTTGGCATTTTCCGCAATAAAACGTATCACGACCCTGTAGTTTGGTTTCTTTGATTATGTTACCACATCGCGGGCAGGGCTGTCCCGCCCGGCGGTATACTTTCATGAAAACTCTTTTTTCATCCTCTTTTATCGCCGCGCCGACACTTTTTTTGACCTGGGCGATTCCCCAGGGAATCACTTTTTTGATCGCCTGATGAAGCTCGGCAATCTCATCAGCCCCCAGTTTCTTGGCCTCGCGCGCCGGATCAATCCGCGCCGCAAAAAGCGCTTCATCGGTGTAGGCATTCCCCAATCCCGCGATAAACTCCTGTTTCATCAGCAAAGGCTTGATTCGACCGCGGCTTTTCTGGACCCGCTTGGCAAACCAATCTTCGGTGAAATCATCACTCAAAGGCTCCAGGCCGAGTTTGTCGAGGTGTCCATTGGCCCCGAGCCAGTATTTAGCCCAGAACGTCTGGTCCGTCAGGCGAAGCTCTTCCGCACGATCGAATTCCAGCGCCAGCAAGACCGTGCCGGGGCGCGCCCTCCCGGCGGCCTCGACCGACAAGCGACCGTTGAGCATCAAGTGCAAAACCAACTCTGCCTTCAGATCGGCCTCGTTTTGCCCGAAAGCAAATATGAGGAATTTTCCCCGGCGGGTGATCCCGGCCAATTTTTGATTTTTTAGCTTCGAGACCAACCGGCCTCTTTCTTGGCGCGCATAAACATCCGAGACGGTTTGTCCGCCAAAATGTCGCCAAATATTTTCTTTGAGGACCTCGAGGTCGGGAAGTTCGGGCATAGAAGCAAGTCAAAAGTCAAAAGTCTTCGGCGAGCTCAGTCGAGCCGTCAAAAGTAAAAAGTCAGAGATTTCACTTTTGACTTTTGAGTTTTGACTTAGTTCAGATCTTCCCTGCCACTAAATTCACCATACTGATCGTACTCCCCGAAGAAAAAATCATATAAAAAAGCAAAATGTCCGCCAAAGAAAACAGGACGGTGAAAATATCGATGATCCAAATAGTCCGTGGCGGAAAAACTTTGGCCAGAAACAAAGTCGCAATCACGCCGGCTCCGCCCAGGAAACCAAAAACCAGAGCCAGCCAATAAGTCCAGTTCATGCCGTATTCCATCACTGTTTCCGTGACCGAATCTAAAAAGGGGCCGAACGGACAATATTCCGTATGCGACCAGATCAAAAGAGCGGCTACAGCCACCGGAATGACCGCCATCACAAATGAAACCCAGCCGACAATTTTAGTTATTTTTTCTCGCATCAGATTTGGACGGAGCGGATTTTTTGTTCCACCATTTCAATCAGGCGCATAACTGATTCATAAACCGCCATAATTTTTTCGGGATTCTTCTTGTATCGGGAAAAATCGGCCCGGGCCGCCATAATCACCCGGACATGGCCAGCCGCTTCGGCACCGTAGCGATCACGATAAAACTTGTCAAACAGTGCTACGTCTTGGAAAAAATTAAGATAAGCGCGTTGCTGTAACTCCGCTTCGGTCATAGCCACTTCGACGCCGATAAAAACAATCGACTTTCCCAGAATAACCGATTCGCCCAGCAGAAGGTCAAGCTCGTCCGCCTGATACTGGACCGGCGCTTTTTCCAACGGGAGGCGATAAAATTCCAGGTCGATCAGACTGCGTTCCAAAAGATTGATGCGATTCACCGGCGGCAATTGCGCCTGGCCCAGGATATCCTGGCCGTCCAGCAACCGGCGGGATTGGATGAATCCTTCCAGCACCCAGCGGGTGATGCCAAAAGGCAGGGACAAATCCTGCTTCTTGCTATCAAGCATCACGGCGCTGACGAGATCGGAAGAGCGTCGTGTAGGGAAAGAGTGTAGATCTCGGTG
>CALEFQ010000104.1 GCA_937877125.1 uncultured bacterium
GGCCGTACCCGCGATGATCTTTTTGGCCTGTTCTAGATCATTGGCATTAAGCTCGGGCATTTTTTTCTTGGCGATCTCGGCCACTTGGGCCCAAGTAACCGAGCCAACCTTGTCCTTGTGCGGAACGCCGGAACCTTTTTTGACCTTAGCCGCTTTTTTCAGCAACTCGGCTGCGGGCGGCGTCTTCAGGATAAATGAGAAGGAGCGGTCGTCAAAAATTGAAATTTCCACGGGCAAAATATCGCCGCGCTGGTTTTTGGTTTTCTCGTTAAAACGATCGACGAAATCCTTGATATTCACTCCGTGCTGACCCAGCGCCGGGCCAACCGGCGGAGCGGGGGTAGCCGCACCGGCGGCGATCTGAAGCTTGACGATTGTCTTAGGTTTCTTAGCCATAATGATATGAATCAGAATGCAAAATGCTAAACCTGTCTTTGGCAGTCAGGCGCAGAATGCAAAATTAAACTTTTTTAACCTGCAAAAAGTCGAGTTCTACCGGCGTCTCGCGTCCAAACATATTGACCAGGACTTTAACCTTTCCCTTTTCCTCGTCCAGGGCGTTGACCTTGCCGTCAAAATCTTTGAACGGACCGTCGGTAATCTTGACCGCGTCACCAACTTCAATGTCAACTTTGTATTTAGGTTCCTTGACGCCCATTCGCTTTTTCAGCGAATCAATTTCTTCGTCAGAAATTGGCGTCGGCGTGGTTCCGGAACCGATAAAACCGGTGACCTGGGGCGTATTTCGGACAACATACCAGGAATCATCGGTTACGATCATTTCTACTAAAACATAGCCGGGAAAAATCTTTTCTTCAATCACCTTACGTTTCCCGTTGCGGATTTTGATTTTTTTCTCCTTGGGAACCAGCACCTGGAAAATTTTATCTTCCATGTCCAAAGATTCGATGCGCTGGCGTAAATTGCGGGCGACATTTTCTTCGTAACCGCTATAAGTATGCAGGACATACCAGCGGCGCTCCCGCTTCCCTAGTTGCTTAGGCATAGTTCAATAAATTAAATTAACCGGAATAACCAAAAAATTAAATTATCGTCTTCAGGCCCAGCGACAACAAAATATCAATCGCGCCCAAAATTACCGCCACCACTAAGCTGACGCCGATAACCACCAGAGTGTGCTGGATTAATTGCTTACGCGAAGGCCAGACAACTTTTTTTAGTTCTACCCGCGCCTCGCGCAAAAAAGTTAGAACTTTGTTTTCTGATAACGCTAGAGCCATTTTTTTCCTCTTTAAAAGGCCTCGGCGACCCGAAACCTTACTAGGGTCATTATAAACTATGTTAGGATAGTTGGCAAGGGCTAAGTCAAAAGTCAAAAGTTAAAGGTCAAAAGAGCCTTATTTGAGAGAACTTTTGACTTTTGACCTGCCCGCCGGCAGGCAGGCTTAAATATCAAGGTTTTTCACCGCCTTCGCGTGCGTGGCGATAAATTTCTTGCGCGGCAAGACTTCCTTCCCCATCAGCATATCAAAGACCTCTTCCGACTTTTGGGCATCGCCCATATCAACCTGCAGCATAACCCGCCGCTCCGGATCCATGGTTGTTTCCCAAAGCTGTTCGGGATTCATTTCACCCAAACCTTTGTAGCGCTGAATCGAGACGCCTTTGACCGCCGCTGTCTGTCCGCCGTCCACTTCAATTTCCGCCTTGGTTTCGCCGTAGCTTTTGACCGTCAGTTTCTGCGCCTTTTTCTGGGCCAGTTGACGGACGATCTTATCTTTTTCTTCGTCACTGAACACGTAATGCTTCTCCGTGCCTTTTTGCACTTTGAACAACGGCGGCTGAGCGATATAGAGATGCCCGTTTTTGATCAGCTCGGGAAAAAAGCGATAAAACAAAGTCAGCAGTAAAGTGCGAATATGGGCGCCGTCCACATCGGCATCGGTCATGATAATAATCCGGTCGTAACGCAAACGCGATAAATCAAAATCTTCGCCGAGAGCCGTGCCGATAGCAATAACCAACGCCTTAATTTCTTCATTGGATAACGCCCGATCGACCCGCGCCCGCTCGACGTTCAAAACTTTTCCGCGCAGGGGCAAAATCGCCTGGGTCAGACGATCCCGGCCTTGCTTGGCCGAGCCGCCGGCCGAATCACCCTCGACCAGGAAGAGCTCGCTATTTTTCGGGTCGCGCGAAGTACAATCAGCCAATTTTCCCGGCAGGGCAAAACCATCCATCGCCCCTTTGCGGATGACGGTTTCGCGAGCCGCCCGGGCCGCTCGCCGCGCCTTGGCCGCAATCAGAGTCTTGTTTAAAATGGAACGCGCGTCGTTGGGATTCTCGTCCAAATATTCCACCAGCTTTTCGAAGACCACGGTCTCGACCGCTGCCCGCACTTCCGGATTGCCTAATTTGGCTTTGGTCTGGCCTTCGAATTGCGGGTCTTTGACCTTGACGCTGATAATCGCCGTCAAGCCTTCCTCGGCATCTTCGCCTTGGATATTTTCATCTTTTTCTCGCAATAAATTATTCTGCCGGCCGTATTTATTGAGGGCTCGGGTGATCGCCTTGCGGAAACCGACCAAATGCATGCCGCCCTCCGGGTTATGAATAGTGTTAGTAAAAGTCATGATCAGGCCGCTGAATTCGTCAACATACTGCATCGCCACCTCGACAAATGTCCCCTGCGAGTCTTTGGCAAACTGGAAAATGGAATTTTTGACAGCCTTGCCTTCGTTGAGCTGGCGCACATACGCTTTGATCCCGCCTTCAAAATAGAAAGAATATTTTTTGGGAACTTTCTGTCCTTCAATTAAATTCTTGCGCTCGTCGGTAAAATTAATCCGGACACCCTGGGTCAGGTAAGCGTATTGGCGTAAACGATTAAGGATGGTGTCGCTATTGAACTCCGTGGTTTCGAAAATTTGTTTGTCCGGCAAAAAAGTAATCGTGGTTCCGGTCCCCCGCGCCGCTTTGACGGCTTTGACTCTGCCCTGAGGCTTGCCGCGGTGGTATTCCTGGCGCCACAGTTGGCCGTCACGTTTAACTTCGGCAATGGTCACTTCCGACAAAGCATTGACGACGGAAACACCAACGCCGTGCAAGCCGCCGGCTACTTTGTAGCCACCTTCGCGATCAAATTTTCCGCCGGCATGCAATACCGTCAACACAGTCTCCAAGGCGGAAACCTTGGTTTGTTTGTGCTTTTCCACCGGAATTCCGCGGCCGTCATCCGTGACGCTGACAGAATTATTTTTATGAACCACGACATCGACATTCTTGGCAAAACCAGCCGTCGCCTCATCAATAGCATTATCGACGACTTCCCAAATCAAATGGTGTAGCCCAGTCTCTCCCGTAGAGCCGATATACATACCAGGTCTTTTACGGACCGGATCCAATCCTTCCAATACCTGAATTTGGTCAGCGGAATACTCGCCCGCGAGCTTCTTCGGCTTATTTTTGGCTTCTGATTTTTTGGCAGATTTCTTAGTCATATACAATAAAGAAAAGAGTTTTTAAACTAACTCTTTTTGGCTTAAATTAAAGTAAAAATTGGGCTGTCAACTAACTCAAATTTAGCAGATATTACGTCCTTTGTAAAGGCGTCTTTGTGGATTAGCAAGCTTATATTAGCTAGAAAAATACTTGACAAAAATGAAGATATATGATATGATACAGATATCAACCATTCAACAGGAGGGACTTGCAATGTTGCATTCGGTGGCATCGATGTTCATTTCGGTAGGTCTGAGCACGATTTCGGGTCATGTGGCGAAAAGCCTAGTCGGTAACGACATCGTTACCATCGAAGTGTTCATGGTCGGACTGTTCGTGTTTTTCGGGATCTTTCGCGCGCTGTTTTTCCTCCAGGAAATCGCGTCAACAGTCCCTATCAAAAAGTGAATCCCCCGCCAGCCGAGACCTCCCATCGGCTGGATTTTTTATAAACGAAAAACGTAAGACGTAAAATGTAAAAATAACAGTCCCAATTTTACGTTTTGCGTTTTACGTTTTACATCAAAAAAGACGGCCCGGCGCCGTCTTTTCTTATATCTTTAATCTTAACTCTTAGATCTTACCTGGGCCCCGAATTTATCTTTCACCGCCGCCAACACCTTTTCGTGCTGTAAGTTCACTTCTTGATCCGTCAGCGTCCGATCAGGCAAACGATAGGACAAACGGAAAGCCAAGCTTTTTTTGCCGGACGGCAGATTTTTGCCTTCATACACGTCGAATAATTCGACATTTTCTAGCAGATCACCGCCGGCCGCGCCTAAAGCGTCTTCTATTTCACTCGTCAAAACTTTGCGGTCAACCACCAGCGCCACATCCAGCGTCACCGCCGGAAATTTACCGATATCCTTGATCTCCCGCTTTTCGGTGGCCAGTTGGCCCAGTTTGTCAAAATCAAGGTCAAAAAGCACCACTTCCGCTTTAATATCAAAAGCGCCTAGGAGTGCGGGATGCACCATCCCGACAAAGCCGACATCCTCACGGATCTCGCCTTCCAAATCGCCCGCGCCCTTTTTACTGACCCGCACCACGGCCGCCCGGCCGGGATGAAAAGTCGTTGACGGGATACCAAAATGAACGTAATCTCGAGATTTTTCGTCAAAACCGAAATGATGGAGAATCAACTCCACTACCCCCTTGGCTTTTAGGAACAGAGGACTGCGGACGGCCTGGCGCGATTCCCGGTTCTTATCAACCATTACGCCGCCAAGCTTGGTTTGCTCGCGCACGGCTCTTTCGCCGCGCGCGTCCTGCAACTGGTAAAAAATCCGTCCCAGTTCGAACAAGGAAAACTGCGGGAACTCTTTCAGATTGTTTTTCACGTTGACTAAAAGATTGGGAATCAAGCTGGCCCGCATATATGCCTGCTCCGGACTGATCGGGTTGGCTACTTCCAGATACTCCTCGAGATCCAGCCCCAGCTCGGCAATCTGTTTTTGGCTGTTAAAAGAATAATTGACCACCTCGGCAAAACCGCAGCCGGTCAGAAGGCGCTTGGCTTTTTTCTCCCAGTAAAGAGACCAGTTTTTGGGCGGCGGAATCAAGTCGCCGGCCGGCAATTTCTCCGGAATGTGGTCGTAACCGATATAGCGCGCGACTTCTTCCACCAAATCCTGGGGTAAATTCAGGTCACGCCGATAGGTCGGCACGGTTACTGCCAATTGGCTTTGGCCAGAAACTTGCAAGCCCAGGCTTTTCAGGGCGCCGGTAATTTCCGCTTCCGGCAAATCCGTCCCGAGCAATCTATTTACCTGGCCGGCTTCTAATTTTATTTCTTTCGGGGTTATCTTGACGGCCGACACGTCAATCACCTGCCGAACCTTGGCCCCAGGCATCATTTTCTGCAACAAGTCCAACCCTTTGGCCAAAGTCGGCCACGTCAATTCGGGATCAATATTTTTTTCATAAATCGCCGAAGCGTCGGTGCGGTGCCCTAGAGCGCGGGAAGCTTGTCGGATCGCGATCCCGTCAAAATTCGCCGCCTGGAGGACAACCGTCGTAGTCTTCTCGTCAATTTCGCTATTTTGTCCGCCCATTATCCCGGCCAGGTCGATCAGTTTTTCGCGGTCCTGGATAATCGGCATCCCTTGTTTGAGCGCACGTTTCTGACCATCGAGAGTCACGACCACTTCCCCCTCCTTTGCGCCCCGAACAACCATCTGTCCGCCAGCCACTTTATCAAAATCAAAAGCATGGAGCGGTTGCCCCAGATCAGACATCAAATAATTAGTCAGGTCCACGACATTGTTAATCGGCCGCAAGCCAATTGCCGTCAGTCTCTTTTGCATCCAGTCCGGCGCCGGGCCGATCTTTATCCCCCCGATCACATAGGCCGAATAGCGGGGGCAGATCTTGGGATCAGCCACCTTGACGCTTAAAATATTTTCGGAGCCGGTCGCATCCGGGTATTCTTTGTTCTTGAGAGGTTGTTTTTCCAGAGCCGCTAATTCACGGGCCACCCCGAGATGCGACATCAGGTCCGGACGATTGGCCGGAATCGAAACATCAATGACAGTGTCCCCGCCCGGCGGGGCGAAAGTATTTCCGATCTGGTATTCGGCCGGCAAAACCATGATGCCGTCGTGGTTTTGGCCCAGACCCAATTCATCTTCGGCGCAAATCATTCCCTCCGACATCTCGCCGCGCACGGCCCTTTTTTCGATCTTCATCCCGTTGGGCAGCACGGCGCCAATCAAAGCCACCGGCACCAACTGGCCGGCCGCCACATTCGGCGCGCCGCAAACAATTTTCAGAGGCGCTTCTCCCCCGACATCAACCGTCGTCAGCCGCAGCTTATCCGCGTTGGGATGCGGCTTGACCGCCATGACTTTGCCCACCACCACTTTGTCCATGGCTCCCGCCGGCTCGACCGATTCCACTTCGGCCACGTGAAAAGTCAAAAGCTCCTTGATTTCTTCAGGAGTCTTTTTTGTTTCAACGTAATCTTTTAGCCAGGAAAAAGAAATCTTCATGAATGTAAAACGTAAGACGTAAAATGCAAAACTAATTAATTCGAGCTTTTTTGATTATTGCGGCGATTATATTAGCTACAATTGTTAATTTTTCTAACAGGGCGTTTCGATCAGTGATTGTTATCAGTCCAAAATCATACGCAGTTTCAATCCAATACCTAGTCTCTTGTGCTTCTTTCAAGGAAATTCCCAATATACTCCCAAACTCCAATCGACTTCGAGCGGCAGAGGCTTCTGCCAAATTTGCCCCAATTGAACAAGATGATCGTATTATCTGCTTAGTAACAACCTGTGATTCCACACTCCGGGGAAATGTTTTTACTGATTTTAGAATCTCTTTTACAAATAACCTTGTCCGGCATTCAATATCCTTTCCTCGAGAATACATAATCTACCCTCCTCGCAAAACGGCCAATTTAACGTTTTACGTTTTACGTTTTGCGTTTTACATTACTAATAAAATTGCCGCAAGAATCTCAAATCGTTCTGATAGTATAATCGCGCGTCCTTGACGCTGTGTTTCATCGAATTGATCCGATCCGGACCGAAACCGAAAGCGAAGCCTTGGACTTGGGCCGGATCATAGCCGACATTTTTGAAAACCTGGGGATGCACCATACCGCTTCCGCCCAATTCCACCCAGCCGGTGTGCTTGCAAACCGGGCAACCCTTGCCTCCGCAACGCATGCAGGTCATGTCAATTTCGGCCGACGGCTCGGTGTACGGAAAAAAAGACGGCCGAAAACGGACCTTCTTATCTTGGCCGGCGACAGCCCGGACTGCCGTGATCAGAGTCCCCTTGAGATCAGCAAAAGTTATGTTTGAGCCGACGACCAATCCTTCTAACTGGGTAAAAACGCAAGTGTGAGTGGCATCTTCTTTTTCATTGCGGTAAACCCGCCCGGGCACAATAATCCGAAAAGGCGGCCGGTGTTTTTCCATGTAGCGAATCTGCACGGCCGAAGTATGGGTCCTGGGAATCAAGCCATTTTTCAAATAAAAAGTATCCTGCATATCGCGAGCCGGATGACCCGGCGGCATATTGAGAGCCTCAAAACAATAATAATCGGTTTCGACTTCCGGGCCGGACACGGTTTCGTAACCCATCGAAGAAAAAACATCGATCATCTCATAAATTACCTGAGAAATCGGATGCAGGACACCGTAATTCGTCGGGAGACCCGGCTCGGTCACGTCAATCCACTCCGTCTGCGCCAAGCTGGCGTATTGGGCCAAAGATAAATCACGCTTTTTGGCGGTCAGCGCCGCTTCCAATTTCTGGCGGACTTCATTGCCCAGCGTGCCGACTTTTTTCTTTTCTTCGATCGTCAGATCCTTAACCTGGCGCAACAGCAAACTAACCCGCCCCTTACGGCCGAGATATTCCACCCGCAATTTCTCTAAAGCATCCTCACTCTCCGCTACCTTTATCCGCTGCAACGCTTCCGCCAAGTATTTTTTTAATTCCTCTTCCATTCTTATATCTTATGTCTTAAATCTTATTTACTTCCTCGATAAAAAGAAAAACTCTAACAGCACCAAGAAACCAATCAGCAAACAGCCGTCCCACCAATTAAGCAGCCGGATCGACTGCAACAAAAGCACCCCGATCACCCCGATCGCCAGCAACAAGCCCTGGCGCAATGAAACCCCCAAATTGGCGTATAGCTCTTCGCCGCGACTCAAACGCGAGCGCACTTTGTATCCCGCCAGCGCGTAAGTGCCCATTACGGCAAAACCAAGCGCCGCATAAAATGCGATTACCCCCAGCTTACCACCTTCCGGATCAACACTGAAGAGGATAAAAGCAAAAAGACCCCAGCAGACCAGGGTAATCACTAACAATAATAGAAGGTAGAGTTTGAGAGACATAAATACATTATATCAGAAAAAGCAAAGCTTAAAAACTAAAATCTAAAAGAAGCGAAAAACGCAAAATCCAAAACAGCTTTTGGCTTTTGATTTGTTTTAAACTTCATGTTTTTATTACAAATTTTACTTCCGGTAGGGGCAAATCATCTTAAAATCACAGTACTGGCAGACAAAAGGGGAAGGCCGGGGCGGGAAGTCGCTTGTTTTTATCTCGTCAAAAACTTTGATCGCATTTTGCTGCACCAAAGCAAGTTTTGACTCAAATTTATCGGCCGTCAATGAATAAGCTTCATTGTCCTCCAGGTAATAAAGCGTCAGCTTGGCCGGCTTCAAGTTAAAAATCTGCTTCAAAGCCAAGGCATACAGCATTAACTGGCGCAGGCGCTTCGCGTCCGATTCATATTCTTTCAGGTGCCCGCTTTTATAATCAACCACCTCCACTTTACCGCCAGGTAATTTATCGACCCGATCAATTTTACCGCGCAGCACATAAGGGCCCAGTTTCATATTGAATTCCTTTTCAACATAAAGCGGATGCCCAAAATTTTTTTTGTTTTTTCGGTAAAACTCCCGCAGGGCCTGTTCTCCTTTTTTTCGCCCCTCCTGCTCGTGCTTTTTATTGTGATACCACTCGTTAATCCAGTTTTCGTCCAGCATTTTGAGTAATTCTTTTTCACTGGGGACTTTTCCGGCCATTAGCACCGTGTAAAAATCACGCAGGGTTTCGTGTAGGCTTTTCCCGTAACTGAAGGTGAAAGAACCGTCGGTCGGTATTTTCAGAAGATGAGCAAATTTATACTGCAACGGGCATTTTTCAAAGGCTTCCAGCTGGGTGAAACTGAACTTGGCCGGCAGCTGGTGAACCGCCTTAATCTTGGCGGCTCCGCCCGCAAACAGGCGCTGCTGGCCGAGCAAGTCAGCCACCGTCTCTCCTTTCTTGACTTCAATTTTTTCTTCGATCTCCCGGCAGAACCGGGACAACTTGCGCTGCCGCTTGCCGCCGTAATCGGCCGCTCCCGTCAGATAGAGCCGTTCCTTTGCCCGCGTCATTCCCACATAGAACAAACGCCTCTCTTCCTGGACGCGAGACTCCACCGGCAAGTCTTCTTCCAGCAAGTCAGCCGGGATCGGGAGCGGATCGCTTTTTTCCTGGGGCGGAAAATGACCTTCCACCAGCGACGTCAGAAAAACCACCGGGAATTCCAGGCCCTTGGCCTTGTGAACCGTCATCACCTTGATCGTATCCGGCCCTTCCTGCATCTCGGCCGGAGCCGGGTCCTCTCCTCCTTCGGTGGCCAGCTCTAATTCAGCGACAAAGTCCTGGACCGTATGTGTCTCCCGATCGGTTTTTTGAAATTGCTGGATTCGCTTGAAAAGCTCGACCACGTTCTGGAAGCGTTGGGCTTCGGCCAGCGTTTCCTGTTTTTTCAATTGTTCCAGATAACCGGATTCATTGATGAAATTAAGTAAAACCTCGCTCACTTTTTTTTGCCGAGCCTCGACCGCCTGCTTTTTTAGGAGCCCCAGCAATTTTCTGATTGACTGTCGGGTATTCTCTTTCAGGCCAGCGACGCGCTCCGCTTCGTCAAAAGCTTCATAGAGGCTGATACTCTTGCGGTTTGCCTGCTGGAGCAGCCGAATGACATCTTGCGGATCAAAATCAAAAACCGTCATATGCGTCACGCGATAAAGACTGACGCTGTCCAAAAAATTATTGAGCGTGCGCAAGTAAGCGATCAAGCCCATCACTTCCGGAGTGCTATAAAGTCCCTTGGACGCGACAAAAAGATAAGGCAGGTTGGCCCTTTCCAAAACTTTAATAAACGGCTCGGCGTGATCGTTGGCCCGCACCAAAATAGCAAAATCACGCCACTCATATTTAGCCTCTTTTCGCAACCGGATGATTTCGCGGGCCACCGCTTTCGCTTCCTGCTCCATCGTCTCCTCCCAAAAAAGAGTCGGCCGCACCTTCTTTTCGGCCGCGCTTAAGTCCCGGCCGATCTTGAGCTGCTTTTGGATATTTAAGCGAGTTTCCAGGCGATCCGGGTTATTCCCCTGGATCAAATCATAAGCCGCGTCCAATATCCCGGGCACCGAACGATAGTTCGTGGTCAAAACGATTTCTTTGGCCCGCGGGAAATGCTTTTTGAAATTCAAAATATTATTGAGCGCCGCTCCCTGGAAACGGTAAATCGACTGGTCGTCGTCCCCCACCACGTTGAGATTATCATTTTTCTGCGACAACAATTTCAGCAATTGGTACTGGGCAAAATTCGTGTCCTGAAATTCATCCACCAAAATATATTTGAACTGGCTCTGGAATCGACCCAAGACGCTTTTCCGGGTACGAAATAGGCGCAGCGTATACATAATCAAATCTCCGAAATCCACATAGCTTTCTTTGCGCATCAGTTCTTGATATTTTTTGTACGCCCCAGCCAACTCGATGATTTTCGCCGTACTTTCTTTTTCTTCTTCACTTTTGACTTTTGAATTTTGACCTTTGACTTTTTTTGCGTACCGAAAAAACTCCCTCTCATCCACCTCCTCATCTTTAAGCCGCGAAAAGAATTTCGCCAGCGTCTGAATAAATCTGGTGGGATTCCCCAGCGGCCGGTAATAATCAAGATCGAATTCAAATAAATGCTGGCGGATAAAAAGATACTGGTCCGTCTGGGTTAGGATCTTAAACTGCGGATCCAGGCCGATATCGAGAGCGTTCTCGGTTAAAATTCTCTTGCCGAATTCGTGGAAGGTATTGATCCATAAATCTTCGTAGCCTAGCGGCAAAAGCTTATCTACTCTGGTTTCCATTTCTTCGGCCGCTTTCTCCGTGAAAGTCAGGGCCAGGATTTCATTGGCTTTTAGTTTCTGATCCAAAATCAGCCAGGCAATCCGGCGCGTGATGACGGTGGTCTTGCCCGTCCCGGCACCGGCCACGATCAACAGCGGGCCGGACCCGTGAGTAACCGCTTTTTTTTGCTCTGTGTTTAGATCTTTTAGCATATCCATCGGGAGTATCATAACAGAAATAATAACCAATATCCAATAACCAATATCAAATAAAATCAAAACTCCAATTACCAACGAGATCATTTCGATCTTGGCAATTGGAGTTTTATTGGATACTTGTTATTTATTATTTGATATTATTTGACTATTTTCCTCGCCAGCGTCTCTCGCCACCTGGTCACTATCTCATAATTAATCGTGCCCGCCCACTCGGCCAGCTGTTCAGCGGTAATTTCTTCTTTGCCCTGGACCCCGAGCAAGATTACCGGATCTTCCAGCCGGACATTCGGAATATCGGAAACATCGGCCATCAGCATATTCATGCAGACCCGGCCCCGCACCGGCGCCCGACGGCCGTGGATCAAGACATAAGCCGTATTAGAAAGCTGGCGGTCATAACCATCATAATAACCAATTGGCACCACCGCAATTTTTGATTTTTTGGTGGTTTTATAGGTGCAGCCGTAACCGATGAAGCTCCCAGCCGGCACTTCTTTGACTTGGGCCACCAAAGATTTCACCGCCAGCGCCGGCTCCAGCTGCAATTGATTGCGATGCAATTTTACCGCGCTTAATTTAGTTTCCTG
>CALEFQ010000105.1 GCA_937877125.1 uncultured bacterium
CTTTTATCGCCGCGATCAAGAAAATGGGCCTGGCGGTTAAACTGGATACTAACGGCGCCAATCCTCGATTGCTTAAGGATTTGTATGACCAGAAAATGCTTGATTATGTGGCCTTTGACATAAAGTCGTCGCCGGAAAAATATGGCGAAGTCAGCGGCGTTAATGTGGATTTAGACAAGATAAAAGAAAGTATCCAGATGGTGATGAACGGCCAGATTCCTTACGAATTTAGATCAACCATCTTGCCGCGGTTGCATACGGAAACAGAAATCGAAAAAATGGCTCGCTTCATCAAAGGGGCGCGCCTGTATTTCCTCCAAAATTTTGTGCCGCGCAACACTCTGGATAAATCCTTCATGGATGAACGTAGTTTCGCGCCAGACGAATTGTCCAAACTCGCGGCCATTGCCGGTCGCTATGTCGAGAAATGCCAGATCCGGTAATATTTGCGAGCCGGCGTTTATCATGCTAAGGTACTACCAATGAAACGGATTAACGTTTTGGTCACCGCCCGGGCAAAAAATCCCCGGATTATAGAATTAGCTGAACCTGATTCCTTCAAGGTTTATGTCGCATCCCCGGCGGTTGACGGCAAGGCGAACAAAGAATTGACTGTCCTGCTGGCCGATCGGTTCGGGGTTAAGGCGCGCGATATTCATCTTGTGCAGGGGGCCAAAAGCCGCCGTAAGGTAATTGGTATCGTTTCTAAATAATGTCTCGTCGATTGAATAAGCTTACGAAACCCTCCGAGAGGGTTTTTTATGTCGCGCGGCAAGATTTTTTTCTGGAGCGGTTTGGCTTTTCTGGCGGGAGTGATGGTGGCTTCTTTCTGGCAGCCGGATAGGCTTTTTGCCTGGAGCCTGTTTCTCGGGGGCCTTGGCCTGGCTATCATCGCGCCCAAAAAAATTTTGGTGGGCGGTTTGATTATAAGCTGCGTCGGTTTGGGCATGCTGCGGTTAATGCAAGTCCGGCAGCTTCCTGATAATCATGTCAGCCGGTGGAATAGCCAAGAAGTGGATTTCATCGGGACTATCGTGGTTGAGCCGGAAGAACGGGAGGGGCGGACAAAATTGACCGTGGCCGCGGAAAAAATCTCCGACCAGCCGATTACCGGCCGGGTCTTGATCTTGGCGCCGCGTTATCCTTTTTATGAATACGGACAGCGCTTGTTGATCCGGGGAAAATTAGAAGCTCCGGAAAATTTCGCCGATTTTGATTACCAAAACTATTTGGCGCGCTACGGCATTTACTCGACGATGTTTCAGCCGAAGCTAGAAGTAATTGGTAGCGGGGGGAATCTTTTCCTGGCGGGCCTGCTCAAGGCTAAAAGCTATCTGTCGCGTTCTTTGCAGCGGGTAATTCCCGAACCGGAAACGGGCTTTGCCTTGGGAATATTGCTGGGACAGCAAGCCGCCGTCGGCGAATCAGTTCAAGAAAGCTTCCGGGCTAGCGGCACCATGCACGTCATGGCTGTTTCCGGTTATAATATAACTATCGTGGCCTCGCTTTTGATCGGCGCCACCAAATGGGCCGGTCGACGCTGGTCTTTTTTCCTGGCGCTTCTCGGGATCGTATCTTTTGTCTTGATCACGGGCGCCTCGGCTTCGGTGGTTCGGGCGGCGCTGATGGGCGGGCTGGTTTTATTGGCGGGACAGGTCGGGCGAGTTTCCAGCGTGCGCAATATTTTACTGGCGGCGGCGGTAGCCATGGTGGCCATCAATCCTTTGGTTTTAAGATATGATATCGGTTTCCAGCTGTCTTTCTTGGCCGTCATCGGATTAGTATATGTGAGTCCGCACCTGGAAAAATTTTTAGCTAAAGTGCCGCGGGCTTTTATGCTGCGTGAGTCGCTCTCGGCTACATTGTCCGCCAATATTATGACGGTGCCGGTGACTTTGGTTTATTTCGGTCAAATTTCACCGTTGGCGCCGCTGGTTAATATCATCCTTTTGCCTTCGATTCCGCTAGCCATGGCCTTGTCTTTTAGCGCCGCGCTGGCGGGTTTAATCGACTGGCATTGGGGACAAGTGCTCGGTTATCCGGCTTGGCTGGTGCTGACCTATGGCCTCCGGGTCGTGAAATTCGGCGCGGCTCTGCCGGGCGCGACGCTTAGTATCGCCGGGCAAATGAGTGAATTAGTATTAGCAATTTATGTTCCCGGCTTGGCGCTCTGGTTTTGGCTCAAAAACAGGCGCCTCAGCTTATTCCGAATAAAGAAAACGGCACCCCCCGGAAGGCGGGTGCCGACGATCAATGGCCGACGGTAGCGTCTCGTCAGTAGCTTTGGAACACTTGTTGTCGGTGGACAACCAAATCTCCCATCAGGCCTACTTGGCGACGAGATTAGCTGCGTCGGACCAAGATCTTAAATTGAAGAATAATCCTTTATCGTCTTTTTGTCAAGGAAGAAGAATCCCATGAAAAAGCCGATTCTTTACTTAATCATGGCGATCGCGGCGGCGGTTGTCCTATTAGTTATCGCCGGTTGCCAGTCACAGGCGCCGGCGACAGTCACATTTTTTGATGTTGGGCAAGGGGATGCCTTGTTGATCCAGCAGGGTGAAAATCAAATCCTTATTGACGGCGGGCCCTCGCGGGTAATTGTTGATAAATTGGGTGAGACAATGCCTTATTATGATCGTGACCTGGAGGTGGTCATTTTGACCCATGCCGACAGCGATCATTTTGCCGGATTGATCGATGTTTTTGAGCGCTATCAGGTCAAGACATTTGTTTGGACGGGAGCTTTGAATGAAGGACGGGATTTCGATCTTTTCATGGAACGCTTGCGCGAAGAAGGAGCCGAGGAGGACATTGCCGCCGCGGGCGACCAGTATGAAATCGGTTCCGCCCGGCTCGAGGTTTTGTATCCGTTTGAGCCAAATGAGTTTCGAGGGAAACTGCCCAAGGACTTAAACGAGACTTCCGTCGTGACCAGGCTTGAATCTCCGCAGGTTTCCATGATTTTGCCGGGTGATGCGGGGTTTGAGGTAGAAGATAAACTGTTACGTCAAAAAATAAATCTTAAAGCCGAAATTTTGAAGGCCGGGCATCACGGCAGTAAAAATTCCACCGGCGAGGATTGGCTGAAAGCGGTCGCGCCTCGGGAGATAGTTTTTTCTGTCGGAGAAAAAAATCGCTTCGGCCACCCGGCGCGCGATACGGTCAGGCGGGTAGAGACAGCCGGGATCGTTATCCGGCGGACCGATCAGGAAGGGGATATCATGGTGGACTTGGAGTAAAAAGGCTGATACAATAAGGCAAAAGTCAACGGTCGCGATAATTAGCTAAATCCCCGGGAGCCGTATTTTTAGACGCAGTATATTGTTATATGCCTGATTCCCCTAAAAAGGTTTTGTTGCTCCAGGCTTCTATCGGCAACGGACATTTGCGCGCGTCTTTGGCTATCCAGGAAGAATTACAGCGCCAGCGCCCGGACTGGGAAATCCAGACCGTGGATTCTCTTGATTACATCAGCAAGCTGGTGGAGGGCATTTATAAAGACTGGTATAGTTTTGCCATCCGGCGCGCGCCGGTGGCCTGGAAATATATTTATAAGGAGACGGAAGACTTCCGCAAGTTTCAGCAAATTGTGTTCAAACCTCGCGTGGTTTTGGAAGAAATGAATGCCTGGAAATTAGAACGGCTGATTAAAAAAATCGAGCCAGATGTCATCGTCAATACCCATCACTTGCCCCTTAGCTTAGTTTCTTATTGGAAAAAGCATCGCCGCTTTGCTTCGGCGCGCAATCTGGCGGTTTTGACCGATTATAGCGGTCATCGCTTTTGGGTTCATCCTGGCGTCGAGCGCTACTATGTGGCGACAGACGAGGTTGGAGCTTATATCAACTCCCAGGGAGTCACTCCGACTATTGTTAAGCCTTTCGGTATCCCCATCAGCCATCGTTTCTTACGGGAATTTGATCGTTATCAGTTGCGAGCGAAATACCAGCTGGCGTCCCAGGCGCCGACGGTTTTGATGATTGTTGACGGCATCGAGAAGATTTTTTTGCATAAAATGGTTCGACAGCTGCAGGTGATGCGTTGGCCGCTTCAGGGTTTTATTATTTCCGGTTCGCCTAAGGTCCGAGCTGATTTGGCGGAACAGCTGAAAACTACTGTTCATAAGTTGCGCGTGATCGACCGGGTGTCTAATATTGAAGAATACTATGCGGTGGCAGATGTGCTTGTCTCGAAATCCGGCGGGCTGACGATTGCCGAAACGCTGGCCATGGGTTTGCCTTTGATTGTCGTCAATCCGATTATGGGGCAGGAAGAAACCAATCGTAATTTCCTGTTGGAGCAGGGAGCGGCGCTTAACGTTGAAATCCCCGATCTTTTGGATTACAAGATTAATCTGTTTTTCCGGGATGCGGACAAGCGCGCCGCCCTTCAAAAAAATATCCGCCGTTTGGCCAAGCCCCAGGCGGCTCGAGATGTCGCTCGTGACATTATCAATTTAGTTTAAATACGAAAACATTATGAAACTGATCTTCATCGGTGCCCCGGGCGTGGGGAAGGGGACGTACGCCAAAAAAATCGGCCCGCAACTGGGGATTCCCCATATTTCTAGCGGTGACTTGTTGCGGCATGAAGTGAAGCAAGAGACTGAATTAGGCCGGCAAGCCAAGGTGCTCATGGATCAGGGGAAACTGGTTCCAGACGAAATGATCATGGGTTTGATTAAGGCTCGATTACAGCAGCCGGACGCGGCCAAGGGCTTTATTCTTGACGGGTTCCCGCGCAATTTAGAGCAGGCTAAAATTTTGGAAAAGATTACGCCGGTGGATACGGTCTTGCATATTGATTTGCCTGAATCTATTCTAATCAAAAAGATTACGGCGCGCCGTGTCTGTGAAAAGTGCGGTGAAATCTATAATGTCATTGAGATTGATGAACAGGGAATAAAGATGCCGGCGCTGATGCCCCGGGTCGATGGCCAGTGTGATAAATGCGGGGGAAAACTGCTCCAGCGCAGTGACGATACCGAAGCTACTGTCAAGCAACGCCTGATTTTTTATCATAAGCTGACCGATCCGATTATCATGTATTATAAAAACAAGGGCTTGGTAAAAGTTTTTCGGGCGACGGCCGGGCCGGAGGAAATGGTGCCGAAGATAATGGAATTATTGCAGACGAAATAGCGGCCTAAAAAAATGGCGAGGGAGTTAAACCCTCGTCATTTTAATTGAGTCGGCACCTATTATTCCTTGATAATGGCTTTGGCGGCGCAAACCTCGACGCAGCTGCCGCAATCGGTGCACTTTTTGGGATCGATCACATAACGTTCCGGTCCTTCGGTAATGGCGCCGCTGGGGCAGGTGCTTTCGCACGCTCCGCAGGAGATGCATTGCTCGGTTATTTTGTGGGGCATAGGATTAAGTAAAAAGTCAAAAATCAAAAGTCAAAAGTTTTGTTTTTTACTTTTGATTTTTGACTTAGCCTCTGGTTGCAACTTCCCGTCCATGCTATAATTGAACTAGTCCTATCTATGACGCTTCTGGGTTTTCTCTTCAATCTCTTCCCAAGGGGTATTTAGGTCTTAATCTGGTAGCACTGCGGTGTTGCCATGCGGACCATTCCCACTGTGTTTACACAGGGAAGCCAGAGCGATCGGGGTAGGACTTTTGTAATTAAGTCAAAAGGCAAATGGCAAAAAGGAAGAATTAGGCTTTTGACTTTTACTTGGTTTTATTAATTTTCTTAATGCAGCTGACACAAGCACGAACTTTTTTGCCTTGATAACTGGTTTTTTGGAGGTTGGGGTACTGGCGCTTCTTGCCGGTCGGGTTGGTATGGGAACGCAAAAACGCCGTTGTCGTGACAACTTGGGGGCCTTTTCCGCAGATAGCGCAAACGCGAGACATAGATTTGTATAGTTAGTGAAAGTTATAGGGACAAACGAGAGTATATATCAGAACTAGAAGATTGGCAAGAGTGGCCTTGGGTTAAAATTTAAAGTGCAAAATTAAAAATTTAAAAGAAATTTAAAGGCAAAAATTTAAAACTGGGCTTTTAATTTTTCGGCTTGATATTTCTTTTTAGCTTTAAGCTTTTATTTTTTAACATTCTCTCTTGAAATATCTCCCAAACCAGCTAGTATAAGATCATATGCTTTTCGATTTACTCTTCTCTTCACCAATGGTGGCGCTGGCCTGGATCGTGGCCATGGTTATTTCCATTTCACTGCACGAGTTTGCGCACGCTTGGATGGCGTATTCGCTTGGTGACAACACGGCGCGCGACCTGGGACGGTTGACGGTCAATCCGCTCAAACATCTTGATCCGATCGGGACGCTGCTTTTGGTTTTTGCCGGTTTCGGCTGGGGACGTCCCGTGCCGTTCAATCCTTATAATCTAAAATATCAGCGCTGGGGGCCGGCTTTTGTTTCTTTGGCCGGTCCGCTGATGAACATTGTCCTGGCTTTTATTTTTGCGTTGCTCTTGAAAGTAGTCGTCAGTTACAGCGCCTTGCCGTTTGAAAATGGCCTGGTTCAATTGCTCAATGCCATGATTATCATCAACGTCGTTTTAGCGGCGTTTAATCTGATACCGATCCCGCCCTTGGACGGATCAAAAATTTTGTACGCTTTCCTGCCGGCGCGCGCGCTCGGGGCGGTGATGGCGTTTGAACGCTGGGGTTCTTATTTATTAATTTTCGTGGTAATTTTTGCCGGCTCGCTTTTCGGTGCGTTTTTTAACACGGTGGTGCAGTGGGTCTATGGCTTAATATTCTAAGATTTAAGATATAAGAAATAAGATCTAAGAATCCTGAACTCACCTCCTCGTATCTTAGGCCTTGTATCTTAAATCTTAGATCTTAATTTTTTAGGTTCTTATGTCCGAAATTAGGCGGACTCGTTTCGCCCGAGATATAGTGGCTGAATTTTTACCTCCCGCCGCTCCGCCGCCTGCCGATTCGGCGGGGCGGGCTGCAGGAGGCCGGACTCCCCTAAAGCCTCCCCGGAAAGTGATTATTTTTTGCGGGGGCATGCCGAGCGTCCCAAAAAAAGACGCTCTGTTGCGGCGTTTTTCCGCTAAAGGGTATTGGGTTTTCTTGCCGCGTTATCGCGGTTCCTGGGAGAGTGGGGGAGAATTTTTGAAGATTTCTCCGCATCAAGACATTTTGGATATCATTGATCAGTTGCCGCTCGGCTTTCACGATCTTTTTAGCGGTGAAAAAATAAAAATCAAGCCCGAAAAATTATTCGTGATCGGCAATAGTTTCGGCGGGCCGGCCGCGCTGCTAGTTTCCGGTGATCGGCGTGTCACGAAGGTGGTGGCTATTTCGCCGGTGATTGATTGGCGTTATCCTAGCCGGGACGAACCGCCGGAAAAATTAGTGCCTTTCGTGCGTGAGGCTTTCGGGGCGGGCTATCGCGGCTGGGAAAAACATTGGCGAAAACTTTTCACCGGGAAGTTTTATAATCCCATAAATAATATCAGCCGGGTCTCGGGCCGAAAAATTTTGATCATTCATGCCCAAGATGATCATGTGTGCTCGATCATCCCGGTCCGGAAATTCTCGCGTCTCACTTGTTGCCGGCAGGTCATTTTGAAGCGGGGTGGGCATCTGGGAGCCTCGGTTTTGATTAGGCGCCAGGAGATTCATAAAAAAGTCATATCTTTTCTCAAATCTAAGCCTTAGCCCTGGTCCCAAGCTCTCTTTTTATATAGCTTATACCTTAAATCTTACATCTTAATTAGCCCCTTGACGGTCTAAAACTCTTTTGTTAAACTAGGCCACATCTGCTGATTATTCACAGTGGGAAGTATTTTTATGCCAACAATCAATCAATTGGTCCGCAAGGGCCGCAAGAAAATTAAGCACAAATCGACGGTTCCGGCTCTCCAGACCCAGTTTAATCATAACAAAAACCGTTCCGTTAAGCTGAAGAAAGGTAGTCCCTTCAAGCGTGGCGTCGCTATTAAAGTTTCAACGACTACCCCCAAAAAACCGAATTCGGCTTTGCGGAAAATTTGCCGTGTCCGCTTGAATAACGGCATGGAAGTTACTGCTTATATTCCGGGGGAAGGCCACAACCTCCAGGAACATTCGATCGTGGTGATCCGTGGCGGTCGTGTCAAAGACTTGCCCGGTGTTCGTTACCATGTGGTTCGCGGACGCTTGGATACAGCCGGGGTCGAAGGTCGCAATCGCGGACGATCGAAATACGGCACGAAGCACGGCAGCGGAGCTAAGAAGGAAGCAGCTAAATAATTTATCAGGTCTTTCGTCTTTGGTCTTTAGTCTTTTGACTAAAACAAGGGCTAAAGACTAATGACTAATGATTACTTATGCGCAGAGCTCGAGCAAAACGACGTAAAATTACCCCCGACCCAATTTTCAACAGCGTAATTGTGGCCAAGTTTATTAATGCGGTAATGCAGTGCGGCAAAAAAAGTATTGCTCAAGGGATTGTTTACCGGTCTTTTGATATCATCAAAGCGAAAGCAAAAAAAGATCCTCTGGAAATTTTTGAAAAAGCCGTCCAGAACGTCGGTCCGTTGCTGGAAGTCAAGGGCCAGAGAATCGGTGGCGCTAATTACCAGATTCCTCACGAAGTTCGGGGACACCGTCGCCAAGCTTTGGCTTTTCGGTGGATTATCGCGGCCGCTGACGCCCGCAAGGGGCATTCGATGGAAGAGAAATTATCGGCAGAAATCATGGATGCGGCCCAGAAAGAAGGCGGCGCGATCCGCAAGCGTGACATGGTACACAAAATGGCGGATGCCAATAAAGCGTTTGCGCACTTTGCCCAATAAAGTAGTCATTGTTCTCTAGTCTTTAGTCTTTAGCCAGAGACCAAAGACGAACAGACTAAAGACCCATTATATAAAAATGCCCAGAGAATACTCATTAGAAAACACACGCAATATCGGTATTATCGCTCACATTGACGCAGGAAAAACCACTGTTTCGGAGCGAATTTTGTATTACACCGGAAAAAAGCACAAGATTGGCGAAGTGCACGAGGGGGAAGCGGAGATGGATTGGATGGACCAGGAACGCGAACGCGGTATCACTATTACCTCGGCCGCCACGACGTGTTTTTGGAAAGGAATTCGCATCAACCTGATTGATACTCCGGGGCATGTTGATTTCACGGCAGAAGTCGAGCGATCCCTCCGGGTACTAGACGGCGGCGTCGTGGTTTTTGACGGCGTGGCCGGTGTCGAGCCCCAGTCGGAGACGGTTTGGCGCCAAGCTGACAAATACAAAGTGCCGCGGATTTGTTTTATCAATAAACTTGACCGCACCGGTGCGAATTTTGAGGCGGATGTGGCTTCTATCCATGACCGGCTGACCGACAATGCGATCCCGGTTCAGATTCCTATCGGCATTGAAGATTCTTTGGAAGGGATTGTTGATTTGATCGAACAGAAAGAAGTCATATTTTCCGGCGGCATGGGCAAGGACGTCAAAGAACAACCGATTCGTGACGGCTTGAAAGAAGAGGTCAAAAAATGGCGCGAAAAATTGATTGAAAAGATTGTTGAACAGGACGATAAGCTGATGGAAGCTTATTTGGAAGGAAAGGAAGTCAGCGCTGCCGACTTAAAGAAAACTTTGCGGAAAGCAGCTTTGTCCCTGAAATTAATTCCGATTCTTTGCGGGTCGGCTCTGAAGAACAAAGGCGTCCAGGCGATGTTGGATGCGGTGGCCGATTATTTGCCGTCTCCGCTAGATGTTCCGCCGGTGGAGGGGACTGATCCCAGTGACGAAAACAAGAAACTAATCCGAAAAACCAGCGATGCCGAACCGTTTGCGGCTTTAGCTTTCAAAATTGCGACTGATCCCTATGTCGGCACGTTGACCTTTTTCCGGGTTTATTCCGGGACGCTGACAGCCGGCACGTATGTTTTGAATTCGGTCCGGGGCGGCAAAGAGCGGATCGGGCGTATTTTGCGAATGCACTCTAATAAGCGAGAAGACGTTGATACTGTTTACGCCGGTGAAATCGCGGCGGTCGTCGGTTTAAAAGATACTCGGACCGGCGATACTTTGTGCGACGAGGCCAATCCGATCAAATTAGAAAGTATCACATTCATTGAACCGGTTATTTCTATGGCTATCGAGCCGAAGACTAAAGCGGATCAGGAAAAACTCGGCATTGCCCTAAATAAGCTGTCGGTTGAAGATCCGACTTTCCGGGTAAAAACCGATGAAGAAACCGGCCAAACAATTATTTCCGGTGTCGGTGAGTTGCAACTGGAAGTTTTAGTGGAACGGATGAGGCGGGAATTCAAGGTGGAAGCCAATGTGGGAAAACCGCAGGTAGCTTACAAAGAAACGATCAAAAAATCTGTCGAAGCGGAAGGCAAATATATTAAGCAGACCGGCGGTCGCGGCCAATACGGACATGTCTGGTTGAAGTTAGAGCCTCGCGAGAGGGGCAAGGGTTTCGAATTCCTGGATGAGGTCAAAGGTGGCGTCGTGCCCCAGGAATATATTGCCCCGGTTGGCAAAGGGGTGAAAGAAGCGATGGACAACGGAGTCATTGCGGGTTATCCCGTGATTGATGTCAGCGTCACGATTTTTGACGGATCTTACCATGAAGTCGATTCTTCCGAAGCGGCGTTTAAGGTGGCCGGTTCCAAAGCTTTGAAAGAAGGCGTGCGCAAAGCCGACCCGGTTTTGCTGGAGCCGATCATGGCGCTAGAAGTCATCTGTCCGGATAACTATATGGGTGATGTTGTCGGCGATTTAAACTCGAAGCGCGCTCAGATCGAGCAGATAAATGATCGCGGTAAATTGAAAGTGATTGACGCCAAGGTTCCCTTGGCTGAGATGTTTGGTTATACCACCACCTTGCGGTCTTTGACTCAGGGACGCGGCGTGCCCAATATGCAATTCGATCATTATGCCGAAGTTCCGCCGAATATCGCCCGCCAAATTACGGGAGAAGAGAAGAAATAAGAAGTTTCTTGCCTAACAGCGAAAAGTCCTTTATAATAGTTTCCAGCTCTTGACGCCGGTCGATAAGGCTGTTAAACTCTGTAATTGCCAAGGAATTTAGCAAGTTTGTTGTTTTAGCGTAGATTTAATTATTTAAAAGTTTCTAATTCACCGCGTGGGTAATTGCGGTGACAAAATCATTACCATGGCGGAAGAAAAAGCTAAATTTGACCGATCCAAACCCCATCTCAATGTTGGGACGATTGGTCATGTCGATCACGGTAAGACTACTTTGACCGCGGCAATTACAACTTGCTTGGCGGCTCAAGGTTTAGCGAAAGCTCGGCCGTTTGACACGATTGACAACGCTCCGGAAGAAAAGGAGCGCGGTATCACTATCGCGACTTCGCACGTCGAATATGAATCGGCGAAACGGCA
Organism: uncultured bacterium; assembly: GCA_937877125.1. GTDB lineage: Bacteria > Patescibacteriota > CALEFQ01 > CALEFQ01 > CALEFQ01 > CALEFQ01. The sequence goes on from CALEFQ010000105.1 coordinate 11,339, forward strand.
TTACGCACACGTTGATTGTCCGGGTCATGCCGATTACATCAAAAACATGATTACGGGCGCGGCCCAAATGGACGGCGCGATTTTGGTTGTGTCCGCCGCGGACGGCGCGATGCCCCAGACCAAAGAACATATCTTGCTGGCGCGCCAAGTCGGTGTGCCTTCAATTGTTGTTTTCTTGAACAAGGTTGATACGGTTGATGATCCGGAATTGATTGATTTAGTCGAGCAGGAAGTTCGCGAATTATTGACTAAGTATGAATTTGACGGCGAAAAAGCGGCGGTTATCCGCGGCTCCGCTCTCAAAGCCTTGGAATGCAAAGATAAAAAGCCCGAATGCGCTACTTGCAAACCGATTTTTGACCTGATTAAAGCTTTGGATGAAAAAGTTCCTGATCCGAAACGGCAAACCGATAAGCCTTTGCTCATGCCGATTGAAGACATCTTCACCATCGAAGGCCGCGGCACGGTCGTAACTGGTCGTATTGAACGCGGGATGGTCAAGTTGAATGATGAAGTGGAAATTGTCGGTTTGGGTGAGACCAAGAAGACGGTAGTGACCGGCATCGAAATGTTCAACAAGTCCTTGGACGAAGGCTTGGCTGGCGACAATGCCGGTATTCTCTTGCGCGGCACCAAAAAAGACGAGGTGGAACGCGGCCAAGTTTTGGCCAAACCTGGTTCCATTACGCCGCACAGTGAATTCGAAGCTAAGGTTTACATCCTGACTAAGGAAGAAGGCGGACGACATACTCCTTTCTTCAAAGGTTACAAGCCCCAATTCTATATCCGCACCACTGATGTCACCGGGGAAGTTACCGCTTTGCCGGAAAAAGCTGAAATGGTTATGCCGGGCGATGACGTCAACCTGAAAATCAAATTAACTTCGGCGGTCGCCATGGAAAACGAAATGAAATTCGCTATCCGCGAAGGCGGCAAGACGGTCGGGGCTGGTTTGGTCACCAAAATCATCAAGTAATTTCTTGATACGAAAGAGAAGTGGGAAGTCACTTCTCTTTCTACCAGGAAGTTCCAACAAACTTTTCTGGCAGGCTTTATTGATTAAGACTTTATCGGGTAATCACTCGACAAAGTGGGACATTAAGAATCAGTCTCATGGATAAGAAAGAGGTTGAAAACGAAGAGGGAAGTCAGCGCATTCGGATCAAGATCAAGGCTTATGATCATAAGATCATTGATCAATCCGCTAAGCAGATTGTTGATACCGCTCAGCGCACCGGGGCTCAAGTTCTCGGACCGATACCTTTGCCAACCGAGAATAGCAAGTATACGGTTATTCGAGCCTCTTTTGCCCACAAGGATTCCCGCGAACAGTTTGAAATGCGGGTGCACAAGCGTTTGATTGACATTCAGCAGCCGACGGCCAAGACGATCGATTCCTTGATGAATTTGAATCTTCCCAGCGGCGTTGATGTTGAGATAAAAATGTAACCCCGCTAGCGGGGTCCACGGATTTAAGTCCTCCCCACACTCAAGCTACAAATGATTACGGCTTGAGTGTGGGGATGATACTGAATCGGCCAAAAAACTGTAATTGCCTATGATCAGGTTGCAGTTTAATGAGGTCGATCTCGGGCAATTACAGTTTTTTGTTTCAGATTATTATGAAATTTATTTTAGGCCAAAAATTAGGCATGACGCAGGTCTTTGATCGGGACGGTAAAGTCACTCCGGTGACTTTAGTTCAGGCCGGTCCTTGTGTCGTGACTCAAGTGAAAGATGCCGCCGCGAATAAGTACTCGGCGATCCAGATTGGTTTTGGCCAGCGTAAAAATTTAACGAAACCGCTTAAGGGACACCTCAAGGATTTGGCACAATTTCGTTATCTGCGTGAATTTCGGGTCACGGCGGAGGTCAAGTTAAAGCGGGGCGATAAGGTCACGTCTGAGATTTTCAAGGATGGCGATCGGGTAAAGGTTATTGCTTTTTCCAAAGGTAGATCGGAAGAGCGTCGTGTAGGGAAAGAGTGTAGATCTCGGTGGTCG
>CALEFQ010000106.1 GCA_937877125.1 uncultured bacterium
GAAGGCCAATTTTCGCTGTACGCCACCAAAAGAGATTTTTCATCGGTCACTTCCCCGATCTGCGTTTCTGCCTCCTTCATGAACTTGTCGGTGATTACTTGGCGCTGACGATTGATCAAATCCAATTCCTGGGCCAGGGACAGTGCCTTCTCCCCGGAATCAGCCATCAGCAAATCAAAAGCGATTTGGGAATGTTTGAGACGGCCGGCGGCATTGAGCCGCGGACCGATACGGAAACCGATATCGTAAGTATCCAGACCGGAAAGATCTACCTGGGAACGCTCCATCAGCGAGCGCAAGCCAGCGCGCTTGGTTCGGGCAAGCACCTGTAGGCCGTATTTAACCAGCGTCCGGTTTTCCCCGATAATCGGAGCGCAATCGGCCACCGTGCCGACCGCCACTAAATCTAAATACCATTTTTCTGACTGGGCTAATTTCTGTCCGGGCGGCAATTTCTGTTTAAGCGCTTGGATCATTTTGAAAGCCACCCCGACCCCGGCCAGTTTCTTGAACGGGTATTTATCCCCCGGCCGCGAAGGATTAATGACGGCATCGGCCTCGGGTATTTTTTCCGGAACTGTATGATGATCGGTCACGACCACGTCCATGCCCAGCTTCTTGGCCAGGGCGACCTCAGCCACATTGGTAATACCGCAATCAACGCTGATGATCAGGTTGATTCCGTCGTTTTTGAATTTCTTGATCGCGTCTTGGTTCATCCCGTAGCCGCCTTCCTGCCGCGACGGAAGGAACACTTCCACCTCCGCTTTCAATCCTTTAAGGACGTCAAACAAAAGAACGGCACCGCTGACACCGTCGGCATCATAATCGCCGTGGATCAATATCTTTTCTTTTTTGGCCAGGGCTTTCAAAATTCGCGCCACACCCCGATCCATATCTTTCATCAGCAAAGGATCGTGCAAATCCTGTTCATAATCAGGATTGACAAATTCATCAACCAGCGCCTGGGTAGTAATACCGCGATTATAAAGCAACTGCCCCACTATCGGCGGGTATTCGGGAAATTTTTTCAGAAATTCCCGCGGAACGGTTTTGGCGATTTTCCAGTCTTGATTGAGCATAAAAAGCAAAGAATGGGGGTTGGCTAATTAGGACTATATTGTAGCGGAAACTTAAGAAAAAGTGAACTTGACAAAAAGAGTAATTAGTGTAAAACAGCTTTAATTTGTGACTCAATTTCCCCACCTTATCTTTAAGTTATTTTAACCAAAGGAGATATCGCTCCATAAAAAGACCGCACTTTATCGTGAGGTCTTTTTGTTTACAAACCAGATTACGCAATATCTGACCCAGTACTACTTTGGCGCTTCAATCTCCGGCACGTATTTCTGGTAAATCTTCGATAAGGTGCCGTCGGCTTTAATTTGCTCGAACGCGGCTTGCCAGCGAACCGCCAGATCCGGATCCGTTCCTTTGGAGACGGCGATATAAAACTGGGTTTCCATCAGTTGATACAGCGGTTTTAGATCTTCGGGCGAATACCCGGCTTGCTGGGCCAAACGCGGGAAAGTCATATCGGTAAAGACAGACAGGTCGACTTCTTCATTGACCAGTTTTTTGATATTTTCCTGGGGATCGGTGAAACTTTGCAAATTGGTGAAACCTTGGTCTTTCAAGTATTGTTCGGTGAACCAGGAAGAGCAAGTGGCGATCCGGCCGACCTTTTTCGCCTGATCCAGATTATTGATTTTCAGTTTCGAATTTTTCGGAGCGTAAAAGTAAGTTTTATTGCTGCCGATCGGCCCGACCCAATCAAATAATTTTTCGCGCTCGGGCGTCCGCTCGGTGCTGAATAACACCGTGTTGGGCGTGCGCACCGCCCGGTCGTAAGCCTCATCCCATTTCAAAAGCTGGAGATCGCGATAGCTCATACCCTGCCGGTTCATAATTTCTTCCAGCACCTCGGCTGCCAGACCGGAAATTTTCCCGTTTTCATCACGATAAGTTATCGGCGGATAGTCTTCCGTCAGCAAAATCAGGCCGTTTTCTGAAACCGGCGCTGCTTTATTGAGAGCGGAAAAAAGTCCCCAGCCGCCGATGACAATAACGATAATTGCCAACACAATAATGAAAAGTTTCATAAATATCTTTTGAAATTAATTTATAAAAATACCCCCTCGAACACCGACAATTTTTCACAACTTAGTTAAATTTTCCAACCTTAACCATTGCTCGCCAATCGCCATTTTGAGCGCGGCCATTTTTCCCTGATCCTTAAACAAATGGGCAAATCTTTTCTGCGGTTTCAGAAATTCTTCCAATTCCTTCGGCTTCGGCACCGGCACCGTAATTTTATATTTACCATTTTTTACTTCGTACATCGGCCAATAGCGCGATTCCACCGCCCGCTTTGACAATTCAATGGCCATATCTGTTTCAATTTTCCATCCCGGAATACACGGTGAAAAAACATTCAAAAATTTCGGACCAGGCAAAGAAAAAGCCTGCTGTGCCTTTTGATACAAGTCCGGCCAGGGCCAAAGAGAGGTCTGCGCCGCGTAGGGTAAATCATGCGCCGCAATAATCCGGGTCAAATCTTTGCGCTGCCCTGTCTGCCCGGCGGGAGTAGTCGTGGTGGAAGCGCCAAGCGGCGTCGCTCCTGATTTTTGCGCGCCGGTATTCATATACGCCTGATTGTCGTAACAAACATAGAGGAAATCATGCCCGCGCTCGATTGCCGCCGACAAGAATTGCAAGCCGGCGTCATAAGTAGCTCCGTCGCCGGCGAAAACCACAAACTTAATCGGTCGATCTATCCGTCCCCGGCGTTTCAGGGCTCGATAGGCCGATTCAATGCCGCTGATAGTCGCGGCCGGGTTTTCCAATAAAGAATGAACAAACGGAACACGCCAAGAAGTCTCGGGATAAACCGAGGTCGTCACCTCCAAACAACCCGTCGCGACCGCCACGACCACGGGATCATCAGTCGCCCGGAGAACATGGCGCACAATGGTCGTAATCGGACAGCCGGCGCAAGTACGATACCCGGGAGACAAACAGGAACGTTTGGTTGTCAGCAAAGATAAGCGCATATAGGCGAATAATAACAAATCATAAATAACAAATATCAAATAAAATTCAAACTTGCTTGCGCAAGCAAGTTCCAATTACCAAAGCTAGCATTAAAATTTGATATTTAAAATTCATTGGATATCTGTTATTTGTGATTTGATATTGGCAATCAAACGCTCCTGACTATCTCCTCCACCGTCACATCTTTCCCCCCCAAGCCATATATCCGGCTAATCACTTCCGGCGCCGGATTTAAACCATAAAGAGCATTTCTAATCTCGCTCACCAAGGGGGCTTGAGCTCCATAGGCCATCGAACGATCATAGACAATGACCCGGCGGACGCCCGCGAGCGCTTCCCTGATTTCGTTATATGGAAAAGGCCGAAAGAGAATCGGCTTAAGCAGGGCGACCCGCTGACCGGAACGACGCAGGACGTCAACGGCTTCCTTGGCCGTACCGGCGGTAGAATTGAGAAAAACCAAAACCGTATCAGTCTCCTTCAGCCGGTCAACTTTTTTCCCCTCGTAAAGCTCAAACAGCGGATACTCCCGACCAGTCAGCGCCGCCAACTGTTCGCCGGCTTCTAAAAACTTGGCTTTTACTTTCTCGAGAGTCTCATGCTGATCAATCCGAAAATCCATATAATGTTCCGGCAAAACCAGCGGCCCCCAAGTCGAGGGATGATCGACATCCAAAGCGCTTTTTTCGACAAACCGCTCCCCGATAAAACCCTTCACAATATCATCCGCCAAAGTAACCAGGTTTTCCAGGCTATGCGTAGTGACGAAGCCGTCGAGCAAAACCATGGCCGGCAGCTGGATATCACGATCCTCGGCCACTTTCGTCGCCAATAACATGTGATCATAAACCTCCTGGACATTTTCACAACCAACCTGAATCCAACCCAGGTCCCTCGTCCCCATGCTGTCCGAATGATCGCAGTGAATATTGAGCGGGCTGGAAATCGCGCGATTTCCGACTGCCATAATTATTGGCAAACGCAATCCCGCCGCTACTCCCAAAACCTCCCACATCAAAGCGATCCCCTGCGACGCCGAGGCCGTAATCACGCGCGCGCCGGCGATTGACGCTCCCACAGCAATACTCATTACGGCATGCTCCGTTTCCGCCCGGACAATCTCACCAGAAAAACGCCCGCGGGCGGCCAGAGCCGAAACCGCTTCAATCATTTGAGTTTGGGGAGTAATCGGGTAAACGGGAACAACATCAACGGCTGATTGACGGATAGCTTCCGCGACGGCTTGGGAGCCGGTCAAAATTGTCCTAGTCGCTGTCTTCATGGCGCATTTCAATGGCTTTACGCGGCGCCGGACAAACCTGGGCGCACAGACCGCAGCCTTTGCAATAAGTTAAATCAACGCCGGTGATTTTCCCCGCTTCCGCCGACCAGCATTGGTCGGGACAATAGTTAACACAAGACAAGCAATTGATGCAATTCTGCTTGAGATGAACCGGCTTGGTCCCCGTCCGCCAAGAACCGGTTTGGTAATTGGCGGATGAGCCTGGTTGGTCAAGACGAGATGAGGGCATAGATGATAAGTATCAAGTAACAAGTAACAGGGAACGAGGAGGAAATATTTGTTCGACTAGCGCCGACTTTAGTATTTGATCTTTTTTTCCGCTTCGGTCATCAGTGCCATATTTTTCCGGCCGATTTCTTCATGATACTTCTTGGTAAAAAACTCTCCGACAACCTGCTTGAGGATGGCGGCGTCCACAAAATTAATCGCCCGAACCGCCGCGGCCAGCACGGCCATATTGGGCAAATTTTTTCCTAAGGCGGCCTGCGCTAAAGGCGAAGCCTCAATCGTCGCCAAACGGCCGGAATAGCCAAGAGTGGTTTTCAACTCGGCCGGCAAGCGCTTATCATTGACGATGAGCCAGCTGCGTTCCGATAAACCCGAAATAACATTTTCGGATTTCAACAAAGAAGCGTCCATGACCATGACCAGATTGGGCCGATAGACTAGGCTATGGATTCTAATCGGAACGCGCGAAATGCGCACAAAAGTTTGCATCGGCGCACCAGTACGTTCCGGACCGTATGAAGGAAAAGCCTGCACAAACCGACCACACCGAAAAGCCGTCTCGGCAATCAGCTGGGCCGTGGTTTCCGCCCCTTGACCGGCACGGGCGTGGATTCTAATTTCGTAGAGAAATTCCATAGTAAGCAAAAGTATACTTATTTTCCGTTGGGATTGTGCCCGGAATCTAATTCCTGCTTATCAGAATAGCCATCTCCGTCCGTATCAACCAGCAACGGATTAGTGCCCCGGCTGGTTTCTTCATCATTGGTCAGACCATCGCGATCAGAATCAATGTCGGCACTGGCGGTGGCGATCGGGGCCGAGACCGCCGATGAACCGGGAAGCGGCTGCCCGACCACGGTGCCCGCCTCTTGATTATTTAGCGCTTCTCCAGAAAAGCCTAAACCAGCAAAGCCCAATAAGCAAACCCCGAACGCTACCGGAATAAAAAACTTACTGAAACGGTTCATTTATTTATTAATTTTATCGTTTCGCGGGCGATCAGGCTTTCTTCTTCCGGAGCGAAGTGCAAAACCAGTACGCCGCGAGCCAAAGACAGGCCGGCCATCACCTGCTCGCGGACAAGAGAACTTCCCTGTCCGATCGCCCCGGTGAAAACGAGAGCGTCAACCCGATTTAAGACGGCAAAGTATGATCCAAGGTATTTTTTGATCC
>CALEFQ010000107.1 GCA_937877125.1 uncultured bacterium
GGAGTTCAGACGTGTGCTCTTCCGATCTCCAACATCGGCACCAAGGAATTCACCAATGCCGCCGTGATCGGCTTTCAAAAAGAAGAGCAAGGCAAAAACGTCAGCGAAGAAGAATTCCGCGCGCTGGAAAGCGACGTGAAACGCGAATTAGAAAAACAATTGCGGCCGGAACTCCTTAACCGCATCGACAAAACCCTGGTTTTCAAGCCCCTGTCCCAAGAAGCCGTCCGCAAAATCGTCCGCCTGCAATTTAGCCGCCTCCAGGAACGACTGCGCCAGGAAAAAGCGGTCGAGCTAAACCTGCACCAATCCGTCATTCATCATATCGCCCAGGTAGGCTTTGATCCCAGACGGGGGGCGCGACCGATCCGACGCACCATCCAGGAGCAAATCGAAGACCTGCTGGCCGAAAAACTATTGGCCGGGGAAATTTCCCGCGGTCACAAAATCACGGTAAGCAAGGAAAATGATAGGATCGCGGTGAAAATCGAAAAGTGATTCGGCCGCAACTTTTGACTTTTGATTTTTGACTTAATTTAGGAGGGTTTTATGTTACCTAAAATATTGCGCGGGATTTATCAATTCCTTCTGGACCTGCTGTTCCCGATCGAATGTCTCGGTTGCCGGCAAGAGGGAATCTGGCTGTGTCCCGAATGCCTGGCGACCATCGAAGCTTTCCCGGCCAGCCGCAGCGCCGCGATAAGAATTCCCGGCTGCCGAAAAATTTTTATCGCCACAGATTATGACCAGCCCCTACTCGCCCGGGCGATTCATTTCCTGAAGTATAAAAGCGTCGCCGAGCTGGCAAAGCCCCTAAGTAAAATAATAATCGCCTATTGGCCCGGCGAAAAATTTCCGGCCAATACTTTGTTCGTCCCGGTCCCCCTGCACCACCGGCGCCAGCAAGAACGAGGGTTCAATCAATCAGCGCTACTGGCCCATCAGCTAAGCGCGCACTTTGACCGGCCAGCCGACGAAAATATTCTCCGGCGCCAGCGGCATACCGCCGCGCAAATGTCGCTCAACCGCGCCGCGCGCCTGCGTAACATCAAGAACGCTTTTCAATTGAATCCCAAGAAAAACATTGCCGGCCAAGATATTTATCTCATTGACGACGTGCTGACTACCGGCGCGACCCTGCAAGAATGCACTCGGGCGTTGCAGGCCGGCCACCCCCATAGCGTCAACGCGATCGTTATCGCCCATAGTGCGAAATAAGGCCTGACCAAACCCGGAATTTATTTTAGGCAGCCGCCTTTTGACTTTTGCTCTTGTAATAGCTATAATCGGCTTGTTCTGCTTCGCGCTAAATACTAATGACTAAAGACTTCCAGAGGCTACTACGGAGAGTTGGCCGAGTGGCTTAAGGCGACGGTTTGCTAAACCGTTGGGGACCTCAAAAGCCCCGCAGAGGTTCGAATCCTCTACTCTCCGCCATGGTTCGGCAAGCTCACCATAACTTGCCGACGTTCAAACCTTATGCGGCGAAACCTTTAAAACTAAAAGCTTAAAAGTTTAAAAGAAATTTAAAATCTAAATATTAAGATATTTTATATTTAGATTTTAGACCTTTTTTAGATTTTTAGCTTTTATTTTTGCATTTTCTCGGAGAGGTGGCTGAGTGGTCTAAGGCACCGGTCTTGAAAACCGGCAGGTCCTTCGGGGCCTCGTGAGTTCGAATCTCACCCTCTCCGCCAAGTTACCTTCTTACCGTAAGGTGAAAAGAGACATCAATGAGTTACAATTTATTCAAAATTTGACCCACTTGCTTGGTACAACCAACAAAGGAGGAGTGCTATGTTCGATGAGATGAAAGAGGCATTATCAAAAGGACGATTTGTGGCTCTGGTAAAAAAGATTGATGGCGGTGTAATGGTTGCGGGATCATATACAAGTGCCGAATGTGCATATGCTGATTTCGCGGCAGACAGTCAGGAAGAAGCGGCTGCGATCCCAGAAGTCGTTTTCGTAAGCCTGTTCCCATTACCACCATTGCCCAGGACTCTTTAGCGCAAGTCGGGTGAATATGTTTTGATATATTCACCCGACCAAACAAGTGGTTTAAATTTTTTCTCGAAATCCAGTGATTCGAAAACAACTTCGACATGGGCGCCCTAAACAATCAGGTCTCTTGAATACTCTCCTCGATCTTATGAAAAGTTCTGACACTGCCTACTTTACACCGCCAGATTTTACTCTCCGGAGTTGGAAATGTAGCGCTGGATCCTATAACATGCGCCGGTGCCTACCCAGCTGGTGCATAACTTAGCAAGATTTACTAGAACGACAAGACTTAGAGCTTGAGTATAAAAAGAACGAGGATGATGATTCATCCTCGTTTGATTTTCCCGAAAGCTTTCAGGAAGAAATTTTCTGAAGGGTCAATGGCTGGATGTTTTGCTGGCCAGGGTTAACCGGTTCGAACATCGGCAAGCTTTTTAGCGACGGTAAATCGACCGTATAAGCAATCGCCTGACTCCGCCCGGTCACTCCCAGCCGCAGACGGAACTCCAAAGGCTGATCGCCGCAATCAATAAGCAGCATGTCGGTATAGCCATTGGTGGTAAATTCGAATTCCAGCGATTCACCCTCGGAAAATACCCAGGGAATTTTTTTTTGCCCGGACGGATCACTGGCGTCAGCTCTGACAGAGAGACAATCCAACGGTTTGCCGTTCGCCGGAATAAAACTCCCCAAGACCGTATCACAGAAAAACCCCGGGCCGTGATTTTTGACGGTAATCGTGACCCGATAGGCTAACCGGGAAGCCAGACCGCCGCCCCACCCCATATTGTCATAGGTCTCTTTGGCAACTCCGCCATTGATTTCTAATTGCGGTTCGACGGGTTGGGAAAAGCACCCCCAGATGGCAAGCACCAGAACCAAAAACCAGATATGCTTTTTCATAATTACCTCCTTGGCTGACAGTCAGCCGATCCAGCGAAACTAGCATTTTGCCGGTATGACGTCAAGGCTATGGCTATCTAAAATTATGTGCTATAATCACATTCATGAACGAAGAAGAAACCAAACAACTAGAACTCCGCGCCCACCGCAAGGAAGTCCAACGCGACCCGCAGACGATTGTCCCCGTCGGAAAAAGCATCAATCCGCCGGAAAAAAATAATCCTGAAAAAGCTAGCGCGCTGGAAGCCGAGCGGCGGCAGAAATTGCGCCCCGAGAAAGTGTTTATGAAATGGCAAGCGCCGGAGTTTATTTATTACGAAAAATCCCGGACCTGGTATCTGGTGGTGGTGATCATCTTTGCCGCTCTGATTGCTTTTGCCATCATTTCTAAAAGCTTTCTGATGGGCATCGCGTTCTTTGTGGCCGGCGCCATTTTTTACCTTTACGCCCAGAAAAAACCGGCCCGGCTGGATATCGCCATCACCGACAAGGGCATCAAATACCACGACCGGCTTTTCCCTTACGAAAACCTCCGTAGTTTTTGGATCACCTACGAGCCGCCGTATTCTAAGTTACTAAACGTCGGCACCAAATATCTAACTGTCCCCAAGCTTAGCATCATCCTAACTGATCAGGATCCCGTCGCCCTGCGAAAAATACTGATCGAAGAATTACCCGAAGACGAAAAAATGGACGAGGGCGCGGTCGATCATTTTTCCCGTCGGATCAGATTCTAGGCTTGCAATTTTCTGCCTGATTCGCTAAACTCACCTAGTTTCCCCCCCACACTCAAGATTTTGAAAATCAAAATATTGAGTGTGGGGATAGGGCCTCGTAGCTCCCTACTGCGCGCTCTCTTCGTCCCCCTGCGCTTTGCTGCTCAAAGCTTCGGAGGACTTCGTTCGCGCTTCGTAGGGCAGGTAGCTGTAATAATTCAGCACGGCCTGCCCTACGAAGCTCCGAGTGAAACAAGGAGCGCCTGCCTGCCGGCAGGCAGGTAGTAGGGCCTCGTAGCTTAGCTGGATAAAGCGCAAGCTTGCGGAGCTTGAGATCGCAGGTTCGAGTCCTGCCGAGGTCACCACCCTTCGGCAAGCTCAGGGTGGAGTAAATTATCTTGCCCCATACTGAGCCTGTCAAAGCATTCTGCCCGCCCTACGAAGCCCCAAGTCATCGAGGGGCGTAGGAGGGCCGAGGTCACCACCCTTCGACAAGCCCTTCACTTCGTTCAGGGCAAGCTCAGGGTCGGGCTGCCCGCCCTTTCGGGCAAAATTTAAAATTACAAAGGTTAAATATTAACGGAAGCTAAAAATTCTAAAGGTAAAAGAGCCGCCGCAGGCGGTTTTTTACTAAAAGATTACCGCCCCCTCGCGCGGTTGGCTTTTCCTCCCTTGACTTTGGATATATTTATGCTAGGTTACTGATATCAAAGGAGGACATATTATGAGTTTTTTCGTAGACGTTTTTCCGAGCTTGGTTTCTATTGTTGGCCTAATTTTGCTGGTTTACCTCGGACGATCACCAACGGTAAAGCAAAAGAGGCTTATGGCCGGGTTCAGCTTCGTCGCTTTTCTGTCCTGGGCATATGCCGCCGTTAACGGAGCCGGGTTCCTTTCTCCCTGTCTCGCGGCTGTTTGGCTGCTCTGCTTCTTTTTCCTGGTCAGCATTCTCCGCCGATAATACAATTTCGTGATACCCCTCCGATTCTTCCGGAGGGGATTTTTTTAGCATTAAAAATAAGGAAATAGTAAGAATGCTCAAATACAACCAGCATCGCCGTCGCGAAATTGGATGAGCAATACTTTTAAGTATTACCCTCCTTTGCTACACTAGTGGATATGATTAAGCTCTCCTCCCCCATAAATACTCTGCCCAAAGTCGGCACCGTCACCGAAAGATATTTTAACAATCTGGGAATTTACACGGTCGCCGATCTGCTCTGGCATCTGCCATCCGGCTACCAGGATTTGTCGAAAATTAGCAATTTAAACCAGTTACAACCGAATAGCCTCGTGACCGTGCGCGCCGTCCTGCAGACCATCGCCAACAAAAGAACCTACCGGCGGCGGCTGACCGTCACCGAAGGCCTGATTAGCGACCGAGAGCAATCGCTGCCGGTCATCTGGTTCAATCAGCCGTATTTGATGAAATCACTCGAGCCCGGACGCGAGTATTTTTTCAACGGCAAAATTCAGCTGGGCCAGCGCGGACTACAACTGCTTAGCCCCGAGGTCGAGCCGGTCAAAACTGAAACGATCCATACCGCCCGCATTATTCCGAGTTATCACTTGAGTGGACGGCTGACTTCCAAGCTCTTGCGCTATTTGATAAAGCAGATCCTCCCCCGCGCCGCCGAAATAGCTGACTGGCTGCCCCCCGATATCCAGAGGCGCCAAAAACTCCTGCCGCTACCGGAAGCTTTGCGCCAAATTCATTTTCCGGATTCAATGACCCGGCAAGCGGCCGCCCAAAAAAGGCTGGCCTTTGACGAATTATTTTTACTGCAGATCTTAGTCCAAAAAAGGAAAAGAGATTTACAGCAATTCCGCGCCCCCGCCATCCCCTTTGAAAAAACGGCTATCCGTAATTTCGTGGCCACGCTGCCTTTTGAGCTGACCACGGCCCAGCGCCGCGCCGCCTGGGAAATCTTGCAGGACCTGGAAAAAACCGCGCCGATGAACCGCCTGCTCGAAGGCGATGTCGGCTCCGGAAAAACGGTCGTGGCCGCGCTGGCGTTGCTTGAGGTTGCCCGCGCCAAAAAACAGGGCGTGCTCATGGCCCCGACCGAAGTCCTGGCCCAACAGCATTTCCAAAAACTTGCTCAGCTTTTCGACAAATATGATTTGACCCTGGCCCTGCTGACCAATACTTACCAAAAAATCGTCCGGCGCGGACAAATCACGGCCGCCCCGCGCCTCCGTGCCTCGATCAGCCGCTGCACCGTCGACATCATTATTGGCACGCACGCCTTGATCCAGGACCAAGTAAAATACAAAGATTTGGCGCTAGTTATCGTCGACGAACAGCACCGCTTCGGCGTCAAACAGAGGCAGGCGCTCCACGACAAAACTCCCGATCAAATCCCCCACTTCCTGTCCATGACGGCTACCCCGATTCCGCGCACGCTGTCGCTGACGTTTTACGGCGATTTAGATATTTCACTCCTCGACGAAATGCCGAAAAACCGACGTCCCGTCAAAACTTTCTATATTCCGCCCGACAAAAGGAGCGGGGCTTACCAATTCATCCGCCGTGAAGTCGCCAAAGGACGGCAAGTTTTTGTCATTTGTCCGCTGATCGAGGAATCCGACCGGCTGGGCGTGCGCGCCGTCACCCGCGAACAAGAAAAATTAAGCCGGCAAATATTCCCGGCTCTCCGCGTCGGGCTCTTGCACGGCCAGCTCCAGACAGAAGTGAAAGAACGGGCCATGAAAAATTTTGTGACCGGTAAAACCAATATTTTGGTTGCCACCGCGGTAGTGGAAGTCGGCGTCGACGTCCCCAACGCCACAGTCATGCTGATTGAAGGCGCGGACCGTTTCGGTCTGGCCCAATTGCACCAGTTCCGCGGCCGGGTCGGGCGCGGCGCGCACCAATCATATTGTTTCCTTTTCACTGATGCCCCGACGGATAATACCAAAAAGCGGCTCAGCGCGTTGGTCAAAAGCCGCGACGGCTTCGTGCTGGCGGAACAAGACCTGCGACAACGCGGCCCGGGTGATTTCTTTGGCACGCGTCAGTCAGGACTGCCAGGATTGAAAGTCGCCAGCCTGACGGATCTCGCTTTGATCAAGACCGCCCGGACTGAAGCCAGCCACCTCCTCAAATCAAGCCTAAACAAATACCCGAAAATTAAGGAAAAAATATCCCAATGGGAGAAAAAAATCCATTGGGAATAATTCGGACCGCTAAACGTCCAACCTTCTCGCCGAACTTCCTTTTTGGGAACCAGCTGCTTTGTTAAAAATTCTTGACAGAAAACGGCCGCGGTTCAATCTAATTATTCTTTATAATAGCAGATAAAGAATAGTTCCCCCGCGAATATCGCCGATCCGACAATTACCATTGACAAGCAGTCGCATTGTGGTATGATGAGGCCAGTTACGGAGGGAAGGGGTAAAAAACAACCAGGTATCACTACAGGAGGTTACGATGCCACGAAAGATTCGAGTTTTTACGGAAGAAGAAGCAGTTGCGGAGATCCGGAAAGAAAGCTGGAGGCGAGACAAGCTGTGCGGAATCTGCTGCTCCGAACGCAACGGTCGAGGGATCGACTCAGGGTCCGAGGCAGTAGATGCTTTCGTCGCCAAAAAGGCGTCCCAGCAAGCAAAACTGCCGCGAGGCGAATCCGTGTGTAAAGGATGTCCCTTTACGCAAGCTAACCCCGGACGTCCCGGAATCGGCCACGAGAAAGGGGTCAACTTCGGACGCGGACACGGCGCTAGCGTGTCGAACTGATTTCTTCTGCCGCCTAAAAACAGCGCGCTACCGCGGGCTGTTTTTTCTTGCTTGACACCTCGAGATTTTAGCGCTATTCTGGCCGTGTTCGTTTGGCCACTAACAATCTTTTCTGAGAAGGAGGAACTAATGGAATCGTGTACCTGTTGCCACCTGACTGAAGAACAATTAAGCCAGATCCGAGATCGGAAGAGCGTCGTGTAGGGAAAGAGTGTAGATCTCGGTGG
>CALEFQ010000108.1 GCA_937877125.1 uncultured bacterium
CCTGCTGCAATTCCTGGGCGACTACATAAAGCTTGTCGATATCCGCGCCCATCTTCTTGATCGTCTCAACATTGCGCATCACAATCGCGTTCAAGTGGGGGCTCTTTTTGGCGCCGAAAAAAAGCTGAAACCGGTCTTCAAAATCCTTTAAACGGCGGCGTAGCCACAGCGTATGAATCAGCGCGGCGGCAGCCACCGCCAGAGCCGCGATAATCGATATTAGATAAAATTCCATAACGCTAATTTAGAAGCAGATTTTTTTATCTTAGAAAATATCCGCCAGCTCGTCAATGAGCACAACTTGATAAAATTTGCCAAGCGGGATTGATCTGCTAGAATGAAAAAGTAAAATAAATTTATGTCAAAAAAATCACGACGCCAGCGCCAGCGCACCAAACAGCGCAATTACGCCCAGGTAAATAACCCTAATCAGGTAATCGCGCCCACGGCCCTATCCCCGACTCCGGCTCCCGCCACAATACCGGCGTCAGTTTCTATAGACACGCACCAATCCCCTCGGCGGCTACGGGCTCAAAACCAGGATTTGTGGGACGCTCTAATTTTCAGCGGAGCAATATTCGTCAGTTATTTGGTTTTGTATTATGTCAATCAGCAGACACCCCTACTGGAAAACCTAGGAAGCTTTATTACCCGCCTTTTCGGCGTTAACATCTGATACGCACGATAAGTATTATAGAGCAAGGATAAGCCCGTATAGAACCGCCGACTGATATACATCAAATATGTAGTGATCATATGTCATTAAAAACACACTGGCTGCAAAAGCGCTGATAATTGTGAATACATACAACACATCAGTATTGCGATAGAAAAATGTTCCACGTGGAACATTTTTTAGTTTTCCAAAAAGGATAATGAACTTAGCCGCAATAATTAACAGCCAGGCCAGCAAACCAAATATGCCCGTTTCCACCAGTATCAGTAAAAAGGCATTATGAATTGGTTGAAACTTCCAGGGTTCGGCGCATATCGACGGCTCGTCCTTTAGACTGGGCACAAATTGCCTTAAACCCTGTCCAGTGAGCGGTTGGGTGGAAAAGCGGTTCCAGCCCAGCTGATTTAATTCCTGACGAAAACTAAGCGATAAATCACCATTCGAATCTCCGGTAACCAGTCGGCTCTGTATCATAGGCTTGTAGGCGATAACAGTCGCCACTAGAACCGCCATAGTTATTAGTAATGGCAGAATTCGGCGAATATCGAGGCCTACGGCTGACGCGCGTCCAACGCGCCAAATCAGGCACAAGACCACCAAAACTCCCAGGCCCAGGACGAGACCTAGCCACGCTGTCCGAGAAAAGCACATCACGAGTGCCATAATCTGGACTCCCGCCAGCGAAGATATAATTATCCGCCAAGGAACCGATCGAACACGAGCATACAGGAACCCGGCAAAAATCAAGGATATTACCAGAAAATAGCCCAGAACGTTTGGATGCACCTGGGTTCCGTACGCTCTTAGCCATATCTGCCCATCGACTACAATTTTAGCCACATTTTGGAGGTGAACCGACAAAACAGATTCACCAAGTAATTTTAATCCTAGTGACTGCTGCAAGAGGAACTGGAAAACAGCGATAAAGGCTTGAATCGAAATAGCTATAAACCATATTAGGATCACGGCGAAACGCCTTCTCCAAGTCACAACCATTAAGCTGATATAGGTGATAATCAGTAAAATTTCAACCCACCGCCCGAAGCCCAGCAATGAAGCGGGCCATCCAGGATTAGCGAATAGTGAAATCAGGATCGCGACGGTGAAAAGCAAAAGACCAAACATTAGCCAGCGACTGCCCATCTTAACGCGAAATCGGCCGCGAAAAATGCGAATTAGCCAGAGCAAAATTGCCACCAGCAGAATAGCGTCCGATACGTATAAAAATACCGCCGTCCAATGATTAAAAACTTGATCCGAGTAGGGCAGAGCGATTCCCAAAAACTTACCAATATTAAACGGAAGCAGGAAAATAAAAAAGCCAAACCAGATCAAGTCGGGCTGGTTTGTAATAAGGTTTTTGAGTTTTTTTATAAATTGTTCCACGTGGAACTATTAATACACAATATATGTATACTGGAAATATTCCCATTATTGTAGTAGGGTAGGTCCAGGGAAATTCTTGTCATCTTACCTTATTTAAACCAAGCGCTCAACTGGCACCAGTGGACGCAAAATTTTTTTTGTATATTATTCCCAATGCCCTTGTAGCTTAACTGGATAAAGCAGTCCCGTCCTAAGGGAAAGACTGTAGGTTCAACTCCTACCAAGGGCACCATCTTTGATCAGTTCACCAGGACCACTTTCACAATAAAAAAATTTCCACCCCGGGAGGCTACCAGTTGATGCAACCTGGCAACAACTCAGGTTTCGACAAGTTCCACGGGGACCGATCAGTACAATAACTAAATACTTAACGACTATAACAAAAATCAGCCGGTTGGCTGATTTTTATTTCCTAGATTAAGCGACGCAATTTTGCCACGGCCTGATTTCCGGTGGGATCAGTTGCCAATTCCGACTTGGTGGCATCATGGATCTGCTGCCGGTCATAATTTTGCTCGTCTCGCAATCTTTCCGCGAGTTTGATTAATTCGCCAATATTTTTTCCACTTTCTTTTCGGCAGCCCCAGGCCAACCAATCCTGACCGCGCGTAAGCAGAGCCGGTCGATCATGTTTCACGCCCAGGCTTTCTGCTCGTTCGAGCAACCACCGCCCTAATATAAACTGGCCGGTCTCGGAGAAATCATTTTCGCGACGTTGGTCGAGCGGCACGCCGCAGCCGCGCTGATCCGCTTCTCCAACCCAAATCAATTCTTGGATGCTGGCCGGTGCGGTCCGTATTGCCAACCGGCGAATTGCCCCGTCACTTATTTTTTCCTTTTCCTTGGCCATGTTGACCGGCCACATATGCTCCGCCACTAATGGTAGGACTTTTTTTGTGAAGTCTTTTTTACTGGAAAGCTTTTTTAAAAATTCTTCGGTTATTTTAAGACCACTCTGCTCATGCCCGTATGCGACGAATTTTCCGTCTTTTTTAACCGTGCTCGAAGCTTTTCCTAGATCGTGGCATAGTGCCGCGTACATCAGCGGCGCCGCTTGTTCCTCCGTTAATTTTTCCCGCCGGATGATCTGTGCCATCTCGTCAACCGTCATCTTGGTATGAATCCAAACATCTCCTTCGGGGTGCCATTCCGGATTCTGCGGCAATGAAGACAGAATTTCCAGCTCCGGATAAAACACCTTGAACAATCCGATTTTTTTCCCGGCTTCGAGGCCAAGCGAGGGTCGTTCACTTTTGAGTAAAAGTTTATTCCATTCTTCCAGGAGCCGCTCGCGCGGCAAAGTTTTAACGCTGTCGAGGTTGTCTTGGCAGGCCTTCAGACTGGCTGATTCCAGCGTCAGCGCAAAACGCCCCACAAATTGCATCGCTCGCAAAATACGCAGTGGATCTTCGCCGAATTTTTCCGGGTCAGTTACCCTCAGACAGTGTTGTTTGATATCTTCCCGTCCGCCCCAGGGATCATAAATTTGGCCAGTTAGCGGATCCGCGCTAATAGAGTTCATCGTGAAATCCCGCCGCCGGGCGGCTTCCGAGATGCTTAGATCAGGGTCAAATTCGGCCTGAAAACCCCGATGCCCCGTGCCGACTTTAGAATCGCGACGGGGCGGGGCGACATCGATATCTAGACCGTTACCGACCACAATCTTCATTACCCCGAAAGCTTTGCCCACTTCATTAGTTTTGCGTCCGCGGCCAATTACCTCCCGAAATTTTTCCCGGGGCAACCCATATATTTCCAGATCGATATCTTTGGATGTTTTCCCGAAAAAATAATCACGAACGAAACCGCCGACAATCAACGCTCGTCCGCCCGCCGCCCGCACATCGTTCGCGACTCGCACTGCCTGACGATAAGTCTCGGCTAATTGCGCTTCGCCTTTTTCTTGCAGTGACTGAATAAATTCCGCCGGCGTCAACCAATAATCGGCCATATTTAAAGCCTTCTGATCGATCCGTTCCGCCGTAAAATTTTGTTTTTCGGGATTCATAGCGACAGGGACTTACTCAACTAGGTAACGGGAAAAACCAGGACGAGCCCTGGCCGGGACTTGAGCCAGAAGCTTGGCCTGCTCCGGCTGACTAAAATGCCAGAGCATATCAAAAACTGTTTGAAACGTTTGAGCAATATCGGCATTCTCGATAATAGTGGTCATTACCGTCTCGCGCAGCGAAGAGAGAGAAATTTTTCCTCCCCAGATTATAATTTGGGAACGGAGACGAAACTTTTCCGGCGGCAAAATGCGATTTTCAATATTACGACTGCGGCAATAATTGAGATAAACCTGGTCAAGCGAGGGAAAAAGGGAAATTAACGCCCGCGTTTTAAGACCGGCCCGATACTGACGACCGATCGATCGATTAATCAACCGGTTAAGCGCGGGATTATCGCGATCTGATTCGGCGGCAAAAATCGATAAGTCCGCCTTGTCGTGCAAAATCTCGTCATAAATAGTTTTAAGACCGCTCAAACCGGCTAAATGACGAATAAAAGGCTGGCTAGTCGACAAGGTGAAGAGGGAAGCCAGCTGGGGAAGTAACGCCTGCAAGTTTTTTTGTTGCAGACGTATTTTTTGCTCCTGTTCATTAAAAAGTTCCTGCAGGCGCCAGGGAGATTCTACCTGGAAGATATCTTTGTTTTTTTGCCGGGTCTTCTTGATCAGACCCTGGGCCACCAGACGGTCCAAAATATAGTGTAAATCGCCCCGCTTATAACCGGTCAAATCGATCAATGTCCCGGCCGTAAGACGCCCTAAATTTAGCAGGTATAAGTAAACTTCAGCTGACTTTTGACTAAGGCCCAACTGCTCCAAGGCGACTAAGTATTGTTGGTTTTGGGGAGTTTTCATCATACAGACAGTATAACAGAAACAATATTAATATCAACTAATATAGGTCACTTTGTAAAAAAACTACATGCCAATTATCATCTTAAAATAAGGGTTTTTCGTAGTTTTTGATTCTTTTTGTCAAGAAATACTTGACAATATTTTACAGTATGTATATACTGCCACGTTACGGAATATACGATTGATCCTTGACTGGTACCAGCCTACTGGCGGGTCGGCCCTTGATTGTCGAGTAAAATCTGACAATTACGCTCGAATATATCAAGGGCTCTGGTACCATGGCCTCCCTTTTCCGCGTCGCCGCGACCAGAGATATCTCGCGGCGCGGGAATACTTTTCCAGGAGGGAGGTGAAAAGATGACCCGCCAAACGCTGATTGTTACGTCTGAAACCTCGGCCCAAGAGGTGGCTGAGTTCCTGGCCAACCGGGCGATTCCGCTTGAGGTGGCCGGCTCGAAGGTCTACGACTTCAACAATAATCCGTTCGATCCAGAACGGTTTGAGAAGTCCGGACTGCCGACCGGTACCTATATCATCCCGTTTTCAATGTCAGATATCTGGGGTGATATCATCCAGTTGCTGCCGCCAAAAATCGCCGCACTGCCTCGTTTGCGGTTCAATCCGCGAGCCGAGAGCGGGGGATACACAATATCCCGCTCGCTCATCCCGGTTGATCCGCCGATCGAACGGCAACTGCGTGCTGAGCTCGCCCAGCA
Source organism: uncultured bacterium (assembly GCA_937877125.1). Lineage (GTDB taxonomy): Bacteria > Patescibacteriota > CALEFQ01 > CALEFQ01 > CALEFQ01 > CALEFQ01. The sequence goes on from CALEFQ010000108.1 coordinate 5,645, forward strand.
CTTCTAACCGTGAAACCGGAACGAATTTAACTTAGGTGGCTGTTGATCCCGCAACAGCCCCCACACTCAAGATTTTGATTCTCAAAATCTTGAGTGTGGGGGGAGCAGGTATAGCCTTTCCTCGCGTGTGCCCTGGCGGCGGTCTGGGGAGCCAGGCTTAACGCCGTCATCACCAGGGAGGTCGGCCTTATGGCTGGCGGACCGGGGATCACAGATCCCTCATCCCCCCACTTCCTTTTGCATATAACGGTGCGCCGTAACTGCCTGAGTTTCCTTCTGTTGGTAGTCCCGCAGGGAGCCGAATGGTTGGAATCCGGTCTGGGACCCTCGGGCCCGTTCTGAAAGGAGAGGCAACTGTGCCTCGGGCAAAATGACTTCAAAATCATTTTGCCCTTTCTTCTCTGCCGCCAATAAATTGGCTTCGGAGACGAGTGCCGAGATTTAAGTAATCGTAGTTTTGCAATGACAAGACTAAAAGGTCGGGGTTCGCTGGCGAAGCCAGACAAACCTTGTCCCCGATTCGAAAGCTTAATTGCTCGGAGATAACCCTCAGGCTACCTTGGCCTGGGTCATGGAGCTTTTCTCGAGCTAGAGGACGCGGTGTGGGGTTTGCCGTAAATCTCGGATTCCGTTAAAAAGAAGCCTTTGGCTGACGGTTATCAGGAAAGCACGCGTCGTGCTGAAAAAATCTGGGAAGAGAGAAGAACCGGCCACTTCTTCTAAAAAATATTCTGGCCACACAATTCAGGGCAAAGCTATAGCACTTTGCCCCTTCATCTTTCAACCGAGACGGTTCGGATGAAAAACGAGGGGAATCCTACAGAAAGGAGGGACCTATGGCCAACTGGAACACGGAGAGATGGCTGAGCCATCAGAACGAATGCCAGGCCAAAGCGGCCGAGCTTCGTCGGCAACATTCCGCCAAACTGGCAGAAATTGCCAAGGCGGAAGAAGTGCTGAAAGCCACAAAGATTCGCCACGAAAAAACTACCAATGAAATCCTCGAACTCGAAAGAATCGCACAGACCGACGCCCCTAGTGGATACACCCGATGTTGTGGAGAGGATGAAACCGGACGACAGTGCCCGGAAATCATCCCAAATACGAAGAAAGCCCTGCAAGAGGCAGGCTGGGAGGAAGGATACTATAGCTGCGGGTGCGGGGAAACCGATGAATGGTTTTGCCCGAAGCACAACCAGCAGCATAGGTACGGAGTCGGATGCTGGAAATGCATCGAATAAACCCCTCGTTGGAGCAAAGGATGCGTCTTTGCTCCTCCCTCATTGCCCCGCCCGCGGCGGGGTAGTGACGGACAAAACTTATGACCATAAAACCAGAAAATTTATTTCGGAAAGCCATTCTAGATTTCCCGGTTAAGACAAAACGGCTCGGAAAAGTTCGTTACGTCAATTTTGACCACGCCGCCACCACACCCCCTCTCAAATCCGTCGAAGCCAGCCTCGATTCTTTTATGGTTCGCTACGGATCAGTCCATCGCGGGGCCGGTCAAAAATCCCAGATCTCGACAAATCGCTACGAGCATACGCGTAAAATTATCAGGGATTTCGTCAATGCTCCCAAGGATAGTTATGTGCTATTCACCGGCAACACCACCGGAGCTATGAATACCCTGTCTTACTTTTTGGCTTTCCTTTCGGGGAGAATCGCCGTTTCCGCCATTGAACACAGTTCTTCCTGGTTGCCATTTGTCAAGGCGGAAGGCGTAAAATTATTAGGTGCTAAGCAGGGATCGCTATTCGAAATGGAAAAAATCAATAAACGAATCCAGATTTTCGGCCAGCGCCAAGTCTGTCGGTACCAACTAAATTCGCAAGGGGAATTTGACTTGACCGACATTGAAAGAATTCTGCAACAAAAAAAGATAAAAGCCCTGGTGGTCACTGCCTCATCAAACCTGACCGGCTATTGCCCCGACTTAAAAAAAATTAGCCGTTTGGTCCATCGCTATGGCGCTTTATTTGTCGTTGATGCTTGCCAATACCTCCAGCATCATCCTTTGGATATGGAAAAAATGGGCATAGATTTTTTGGCTGCCTCCGGGCATAAGTTTTACGCTCCCTACGGCGGGGGATTTCTGATTGGGCCGAAAAAATTTTTAGATCGTTTTCTTTCTTATCAAATTGGGGGAGGCAATCTGCCGTATATTACTAGGTCCGGCGTTTTTTTACGTTACCCCAACCAACTGGCGCATGACCCCGGCACCCCGAACGCTGGGGGAGCCATAACGATGGCCGCCGCCCTGAAAACCTTGAAGAAAATCGGGCTGAAAAAAATCGAACGCTACGAAATTTATTTGTCGCGCCGCGCCTATGAAGCTATGCGAAGGCTTCCAAAGATAAAAATGTTCGTCACACGAGAAAAATTGAATTCCGTTATCCCCTTTGTTATCCAGGGAAAGAATTCTAGCGAAGTAGCCCGCCGTCTCAATGAAGAATTCGGTATCGGCGTCAGGGCCGGTAACTTTTGCGTCTATGAAGCTGTCCGAAATATGCTTAACCTGAAAAATGAAAAACAAATAACCCGAGCTGTCCGACAGGGCCGGCAAAAATCAGTTCCCGGGCTGATTCGTATTTCTTTGGGATTAAGTAATCGACCATCCGATATCACTCGCCTAATCAAGGCTCTGAAAATAATTTCTACCTAATATGAAAATAGCCGATCAGAGTTTCGCCGTCTGGGAAAAAATACTCAAAGAAATTCCTGTTGCCGTGAACAATTTTTACGGCGATCCGGTTTTGCAATGGAACGACACCTTGGAAAAACTGGAAAATTTACTGGCCACTGCGCACACCGGTCCGGTCGGATTAATTACCAAGGGGCGTTTGACCGAATCTCATTGTCGGCGATTACAAAAATTTTCTCAAAAGGGACTCAAAATTATTGTTCTGGTTTCTCTTTCCGAATTAGACCAATTTGAAAAAATCGGGCAAGAGCATCGTTACGAAAATTTGCGTCTCCTAACTGCTTTGGGAATAAAATGCCTCGCTTATTTTCGGCCCCTGACTCCTCCTTACAATACCTCCCCAGAGATTATTGAAAAAGTTTGCGCCAAAGTGGCAAAAACTGGGTGCCAGGTCATGGTCGCTTCCGGTTTCCGCGGGGACGACGCGATCATCCAAGACATGAAACCGGACGAAAAAACTCGCTGGGTAATGAGGGTAAAGCTTATGACCGGGGCTGTCTATCAAGCTCTGAAAAAAAATTGTCAGAAGCATAAAATACAGCTATTCACCCGAACTGCCTGTGCGATTTCTTTCCTTACCGGTCAAAAACAATCCTACAATCCCTATTATCACAGCCCGAACCTGGTTCACTGTGAAGACTTAAAATGCCCCTTACGCCTGACTTGCGGCCGTTCTTTTGCTCCTCGTCCGGAATCTCTCGCCTTGGCAAAATTTTTGTGTTATGAATTAGAAATTATCCCGGAAAAATGTTCAGAAACTTGCTCCATAAAACCGGAAAATCGCTTGGCATGCCCGTCTTGCTGTACCACCTGTTTCCGCTTGCGCGTTCCGCGCATACTCGTAAAAAATTCAGGTTTGCGATTAGGCGATCTGACTTTCATTCGTTTCTTAACTGGATGCCTGGCTGTCCAGCCCGGGAAAAAAGATGACGGCAGCCTTAAGGTCGGCTATGTCACTTTGCCTCGATTTCCAAAAATTTCTGGTATCCAATGTCTAAACAGTTGGTGGCCTTACGCTCACATCGGTGACCGTTGTTTCGGCTGTCTGTATTGCGTCGAACGCTACTACGGAAACGCTCGGCGCAATTTTGGCTTTCCGCCAGCGAAGTTGCTGGAATTAATCAATCCCTGATATGCCTAATTATTCCGAACGAGATTTTGGATGTCCGGTGCAGTGTCGCTACTGCGCCGTCACTAAAGTTGATCGCCGCCGCCGGCAGTGGAACAAAAAAACACTGATCGGCTTAAACGCTTCCGTGACTATTATCAATCCGCCTCCGCATCCAACGCGACAATCATTGCGAGAGTTTTATGCTTTGCCGCCGGAATTGTTTCGCGGCGACCGCATCGGCTTTAACGCCATTTCCGATCCGTTTTGGCCGAAATACCGGCCAGAATTGGATTATTTTTTGACCGCCTTCTCTCCCGTCGCTAAAATTATAACGGCCGTGACAAAATTTCCCGTTGCTCCAGAAATCATGGAAAAACTATCTAAGGTCAACAATTTCCGCTTGGTGGTTACCGTGACCGGATTAGATTCACTGGAAAAAGTGTCGACGGCCCGCCGGCTGGAAGTTTTGCGACAAGCCCGGTATTACGGGCTTCAAGCTTTTCCGATAATTCACCCATATATAGCCGGATTAACTGATTTAACATTCTTGTCGGCACTGAAAAAAAACGGTTATGACAAGATCGGTATAAAAGGCCTGCGTTACAATTCACGAACCATGGACCCCTGGCTGCCTAGCGCCAGTCGATCATGGTATTCGGGACACGCCGAAAAAGAGATTCTACCGGATGACGGTTGGCGAAAAAAAATCACGCAAACTGGCCTGGAAATTACTGATTTGCGTTCATGGTATGACAGCGTATGCCCCGAAACACCGCGAGTTTCACAAGTCGAAGCTCGGCAGTCAGTCATGCAAATACTGCCACGCGCGAACATTACTTCTTCGCGATCAGCGGCAGAGGTTATTGATAGCGCTATCAGGCGCCGATTATGAAGCGATAACCAAAAACAATACTGAAACTATACGATTGCGATAATTTTGACATTTGACCTGCTCTATGGCTTGGATCAGCCACTTTTCCCCAGTTTATACCATTGATCATCTTCGCAAAGACCAATACAATGATATGAAACCCTCGAATCCGAGGGTTTCCTGTGCCAGTTTAACACCCTTAATTTCCAACAGTGCGGCTTCGGGATCACTGATCCTAAGGCCGCGCTTAAGCGGTGTTAATCGGCCAAACTGTTGGTTTTTCTTCAATTTTTATGTCCAAGAAAAACCACGAGAGTTACCAGGAGGAAAGCCCGTCAGAAAAAAAGGATCCCGAGCTCTTTGAAAACGAGCCTATCGACATGCAACCATCGCGCCGCGGTCGCGTCGTTTCCACAATGATTGTCATCGTGGTGGCTATTTTAGTTATCTGGGTATTCGCGCGAAACAATGAAGAACCCGCCCAGGAAGCTGTTTCTGAGGAGACTACCCAAGAAGATACTGCCGTCGCCGAAGCGTTGCCGGAAAACAATGAAACGGCTGAAACCGCGGATCCGGAAGCACAGTTAACTCAGCTAAGAGACGATTTCAACCGCACTTGGCAGGCAACTACCGATGAAATCACGGCCTCGACCGAAATGGCTCTGAATAATTTCGACGACAAAAAAACCGCCGCTTCGGAAAAATTGGCTGAAATAAGCGACACTTACAAGAAATCAGCTGATAAACTGATAGACCAGGGATTAGCCAGCGCCAAGAAAAAAGTGGAAAGCTTGTCCCAAACGAATTTGAAATCGCTCGCCAGCCTGCAAACGAAAACTTTGGCTAAAACTACGGCTGAGCAACTGGAAGCTGCCCTGCCAAAGGCAAATGAGCAGTTGAGCTCCGCTAAGGAACAAGTTGTGTCTGCTATCTCCGACAATACCGATAAATTGACGGCGACGATCGATCAAGCTGTCAGTAAAGCGATAGAGCAAAATGACGACGCCAAACAGAAATTGGCCGAGCAAACAGTCACCGAATCCGAAACAGAAGTAAAAGTCACGGAAACCGAAACGACGGCAACGGAAGAAATGAAAATCGAGGAAACCAAGCCCGTTGTTACTGGCGAAAGTATTGAGGTAATAGCAGATACCGGGGACAGTATTACGAAACTAGCTCGAAAAGCGCTTGCCTCCGCTATGGATAGCGGGAAAGTCAGCAAAGATCTGAACGCCGAACAGCGCATTTACATTGAAGATTATCTGCAAAACCGGACCGGTAGTCACTGGATTGCTGTCGGTGATACCCAGTCATTCTCCTTAGATACTATCAACGAAGCAGTCGACCTGGCCCAGAAATTGACCGAAGCCCAGCAGAATCATCTACAAATGTATTCTAGCCACGTAAGCTTCTAGGGGCCAATAACAAATCCTCCCTTAATTTTGAGGGAGGATTTGTGTTAAAAGAAAATAGGGGAGATCGGTGATCTCCCCCGGGGTGAACGGAGACTGAAAAATTTTTCGGGCATGGCCGTTAAGCTTCTTTTTTCGCCTTCTCAGCTGAATTTTCATCCGGTTTTGTCGCATCCTGGGCTTTGTTCTGCCCCCACCAGCAAACAGCCACCGGCCCTCCCACCAGCACCAGAACAATCAGACCGACGATTCCCAGCGGATCCATAATAACCTCCTTCCCGCAACGGTTATCCAGAGTATAATCCATTCTCCAAAACTGTCAATACCAATATTGACGTTTTACACAGACAACCAAATATTCGCTGAAAATAAGCTTTTTAAAGATCGAAAGTGTCAAAATATTTGACACAATACCATTTTAACCGCTTGTAAGGCAAAGAGAAAATCGGAAATCTGACCCAATTCAAACCAGAATATTGTTTTGGCCTCCCCGGCAATTTTGCTATAACAATTTTCACGAACCAGTTTTCCCTAAAACAAAAAAACGCCGCGGAGCGTATAACTGAGCAAGGAAAATTCTGAAAAAAATCTGACAAATCGATTGATCAAGTGGCAATAGGCCAACAAGCGAATTGAATCTTAAAGAGAATATCTCAAAATTTATGGTAGCCAGGCAACCTTCTAGTTTCTCGGTGACAAAACCCCCAAATTACAACTTGGGGGCTTTGGTATGATAAATGAAAAGGAGACGAAACCGTCTCCTATGACCTCCCAAAAGGTCACTTTCTGTCATTGTGCTTGAACATTTCCGAACACTGTTCAGAAATTTCCTTTTTTACCTCCTGGAAAAATTTTCTCATCGCTCGGGGTTGCCGCCAACAGCAAACCTTCATTGCAACCCCAATTAAGAGAAAATAACTGCTGAAAGCGAGAAATCCTTGATAACGCCCCATAAAACCCTCCTTCCAGAACACCATTACCTAGAGTATATTACCCGATAAAATATTGTCAATACCAAAATTGACACTTATGCACACAAGGTCAATATCTTTCGTAAAAAGAAGGTTTATAGACACCGATCTGTCAAGATTATTGACAATCTTTCATCTAGACGGCGGCGAAATGAAAAAAGCCCTAACGCCTGAAGGGATAAAGAAAGGGGCTCTTTTCGACGAAAAATAACTTGGGAAGGATTCTTGATTATGATATAATATGAGTCGCTCATTCGTTTTCGCTAAAACGGAAGGTTTGGATATAAAAACAAAAAAACCGACGACGCTGATGATAATCCTGGACGGGTATGGTCTCGCTCCGCGCCGCCCCGGCAACGCGGTCGAGCTGGCTCGGACGCCATTTTTGCATTCAATACGCGAGAATTATCCTATGACCCGTTTGCAAAGCAGCGGCGAAAGCGTCGGCTTGCCGCCGCAAATTATGGGTAATTCAGAAGTGGGCCATCTTAATCTCGGGGCCGGGCGAATTGTTCCGCAAGACGTCACGATCATTAATCAGGCAATTGACGCCGGCACCTTTTTTGATAATCCGACATTATTAGCGGCCCTTAATCATGTCAAACAACATAATTCCAAGTTACACCTGGTCGGGATGATCAGCGACGGTTTAGTTCATTCAGATATCCGTTCTTTATTTGCGTTGCTGCGTCTCGCCCAACAGCAAAAAATAAAACAGGTTTCTATCCACGCTATCACCGACGGCATTGATGTCCCGTCGCGCAGCGCCTTAAAATACATCCAACAAGTCG
>CALEFQ010000109.1 GCA_937877125.1 uncultured bacterium
GGCTCTCACGTGGAGCAGAGAGGGAGTAATATCACCGCCGAGCGTTTACGGTTTGATTTTTCCCATCCGGCGAAACTGACGGCTGAACAAAAGCAGGCGGTCGAAGATATCGTCAACCAGCAGATCCAAGCGGCCCTCCCGATGAAAAAAGAAGTAATGACGGTAGCGGCGGCTAAAGAGCAAGGCGCGATGGGCCTGTTTGAGCATAAATACGGCGACCAGGTTTCGGTCTATAGCGCTGGCAATTTTACCAAGGAAATTTGCGGGGGCCCGCACGTGACCAATACCCGCGAGCTCGGCCACTTCCGCATCAAGAAAGAAGAGGCCAGTAGCGCCGGCGTCCGCCGCATCAAAGCCACATTAGGATAATACTTTTAACTTTTTATTTTTGACTTTTGACTTATGAGGGTAGATCTCCATACCCATACCTGTTACTCGTTCGACACTTTCACGCCCATGGAAAAAACCATTGAGGCGATCCAGAAGAGCGGCGTGGATTGTGTCGCGGTTACCGATCACAATGAAATTGACGGTGCTTTTAAGATGCAAAAAATCGCGCCGTTCAAGGTGATTGTCGGCGAAGAAATTAGGACCGCCGATGGCGAAATTATCGGTTTGTTCCTGAAAGAAAAGATTCCGCCGAAGCTATCGGCTCTGGAAACGATCCGCCGGATCAAGGCGCAGGGCGGCCTGGTTTACCTGCCGCACCCGTTTTGCTTCCTGATGGGAGCGAAACTGAAAAATCACTTGGTCTGGCAGTACGTGCGCGAAGGCCTGATTGATATCGTCGAAGTCTACAACGCCGCGGCGATATTCCTGATGTCGTTTAAGACCATTCATGACCTGATGGCCGGCACCAAGTTGGGCAAAGCCGCTTCCACGGACGGACACACCCCCGAGGAATTCGTCGGCGCCTGCGTCGATATGGCTGATTTTGACGGTCCCCAGGATTTTTTGGCGAAGCTAAAAGCCGGCCGGCTGGTGATGAAGCCGGGTTTCCTTTATTCGACCTTCAAGCTGATTTATAACTATCTGATCCGCACCAAGCTTTTACGGTTGCCCCACGGCGCGGAACTGGAAGCAAAATGGGAGAAAAAACTGGCTTCCTGATCGCGTAAAAAACTGCCTGGCGCACCGGGCAGTTTTTTTATCGGTATAATTACAATGTTGCGACTCAGCTCCCTAAAAATTTGAGGGCGTCGTAGACCAGGAAAGCCGGCCAGACGATGGCTTTGAGGAAGCCGAGCACGCCGATCCAAAAAGTCGGAGCGGTGCTGATGTAGTAAACGACGGCGCCGATAAAGCCGAGTCCGTAAATCGCGCCACTGGTGCCGTGGCTGATGTTTTGGTTCATAGTTTTATTTTTTTAAATTTAAGATAGTTACAATCTTGGCCGCTGTTTGGATCGCGCTGATTTTGGTTGTGTCAATGGTAATACTTTGGCCGAAGGGAATTGTTTGATCGACCTGGTATTTCCGGCGAATTGCTTCAACCAGGCGGGGATCAGTCAATTTCCCGAATTTTTTCCTTGATTTAGATCGGATTCGTCGGTGCAGTTGCCGGTCGGCGCATTTTAGCTTGATGAAAATTATCTCGGCTTGGCTCGCCTGGGCGAGGCGAGAGATTTGAGCGAAAAATTTAGCATCATTCTTGCCTCCACGCGTCTGGATCCCATAGATCAGGGTCGCAATCAGCCCCTGGTTTTTCCCGGACAAGGCTTTTCGAAAAAGAAAAAGCCAGAGATAAATAAAGGTATCAACAAAATCTTTCGTTCCGGTATCAAAAAGAGAACTGACCAGATCCGCCAGCAAATGGACATGAAACAATTTGAGGCCGGTTTTCTTGGCCAGGGCTTGGCCGACCGTCAATTTTCCGACCCCCGGCGGCCCGTAGAGGATAATTACCCTTTTTCGGTTCATTTGTCAATCAACTAAAAGATTTTAAACATAATAACAAAATCATCAGCTTGGCGATAGCCCTGTTTTCGGTAGATTTTGAGCAAACGCGGGTCTTTTCTGGCCCAAAGCATGGCTGATTTTACCTTATGAGATCGGCGGTAATGATGGGTATGGTCCAGGAGTCTTTTGCCGATGCCCTGGCCCTGGATTTTCGGATCGACCGCTAATTCCTCTAGGATAGCCTGCGGTCCGCTGGTCCAGGCGGAGATATAGAGAAGCTGAAAACCAATCACATCTCCTTGGTTATCGACGGCGACAAAACTATGTTGCCGGCAGTGCTGGTATTTTTCTTCAAGATACTGTCGGGCGGTATGAGGCGCCAGGTGTTCTTGGTGAGGCGGACGTCGGTAGGCCGATTTCAAAATACGGGCACAGGCGGGCAGATCCGCTTTCTGAATTTTTCTAATTTTCACTTTTGCGAGGGGTTTCTTTTCCATTCTTTAATCTGCGGTGAAAAATCGAGCTGATAATCAGGAATTCCAAGCGACATGCCATATTTTGTCACTTCAGCATATTGTTCCGGCTTGGAACGATCGACTTTAAATATTTTATGGCGAAAAATGATGTAATGGGAATCTTGATTTTTAAAATCAGCATACCAGTCATGTTCCGAGTCCAAGGCACTGCTTATTTCTTTGGCGATGCTATCAGCTTGGTTTCCTAAGATTTCAACGGTATGCAACGTCCACTGTTTAATCCAGGGAGTCTGATGTTCCTCGGATACTGGCTCAATATCTGTCTTGAGAATTTTTACTTTGCTTAAAACATTCTTATTCCCAAGACTTTCCTCAATAATAACACCGTTAAATTTTTTCATATGGCACTTTAGTTAAATCTTATGCGATCGGTTAACTAAGCCGGCCCGTTTGGAAGCTGATCAGATTACAATTGTTGCTAATAGCGCAATGAGTCTTCCGCCATTTTTGTTACAGTTTCATTTTCAAAATTGTAAAGTTTCACTAGAGTTTGAGAAGAAGCCTCGGTGCTCTGCGGCGTGATAACGACGAAATTCGCCGTGGTTTTGCCTGGATTGTTATCAATCCAGGTTCCGGAATTGGCGTAGATTGTTTTTTCGTTGTCGAGATTTTCGGACGCGATAATTTTAGGTTCGTGCGTATGGCCAAAAACTACGATTCTTTTATCGGAGGCCGGGTTCATGAAGTATTGCACCTTGGCCTGATTGTCGGTCTCGGTGTTCGAACTTACCGAATCGATCGCTTCCGCCGTGTTGATATGAACCGGTACTTTGTTGAGGGTTTGCCGGGCCTCCCAAGTATCTTGAATTCCATTATAGAGATCCACCTTTATCAATCCACCGGCAGTCGATTGATAAGGGACTATATCGTTCACGGAATAATTACCCTTGAATCCATTTACATTTGTTTGGATAATTTTCTCGTCAAATTTGTTTGTTATCGGGAATGTTTTAATTGTCCCCGCCCATTGTTTCCAATATCTAAATAATAAATCTTGACTCTCGCCTCCGGAAGTGTTTTGGGTGACAACCGGGAGGGTATCGCCGGGCGTTGGTTTGCCTTGGGCCACATAGAGTGCCGCTATTCTGGTAAAAAAGTATCCGGGAGGCAAGATCGTGCCCGGAGCGATTTTTTGATTGGAAATCGGATCGGGCGCACAGAAAAAATTGTAGCGGTGGCCATGTTCAATCGCTATTTTAGGATAATCAACGGGGGAGTAAGTACCCAGTCCCAGCTCTTCATCCCGTGCCTGATTTATCCCCGGCAGGACACTTTCAATATTAGCGGCCGTAACTGTTAAATCGTGATTTCCTGGTACATAAGTTACTAAAATGCTCCCTTCTTGAATGATATTGTTAATAGCATCAAATACGCCTTGGTTGGCGGTCGCAATCCGCCGGACAAAGTCAGCCTGATCTTTTCCCTGATAAGTATCGATTGTCGCCGGGACAAACCATTCATCGAGCAGGTCGCCGCCGATAACGAGTTCTTTCACGTTGGGAGCGGATTTTATTTGTTTCAGCAAGTTTTCCAGAGCCGCCCGGTTTTTATTGCACTCAGCATAACTCAGGTCGGCGCCGAGATGCATATCACTGATAACCACTATCATATTCCTCTCATTACCGCCATTGCTGAATGGGTTTGTTTCCGTATCGGCCGGATCCGACGTACCGCATGAGGTAAAAACACTTAAGCTGGTCAGCACGAAAAAGACACTTAATAATTGCGTAATAGTTTTCATGGTTTTTTTGTTTTTTAATTTTTTTCTGCTTGTAAAGATTCTTGGGATTAGCTCTGCTTACAATTAATTTTTAGTTTTTACCTTCGAAAAGCGGAAAAATATCATAGTAGCCAGAATAATCCTGTGATGATAGCCAGTCCAATAAGTAAACTGGCCAAATTCATTATCATGCTTAGTACAAATGATTTTTTCAGAGAGACCCTTTTTTTGTTTAATAGATAGATGAAAAATCCTTCAAAAACAAAGACTAGGATTTCCCCGATGATGACATTAAGCAAATTTGCTCTCAGAAAGGTGAGCGCGTACCATAAAACTGGCAAGGAGATAACATTGGCGATCACTACCGAGAGCAAGATTTTTAACGAGGTTTTGGTCGACGACAGAAAAATCAAAGCGGCTATAACTTCAATGAGAAGAGTAAATCCCAAAGCGGGCAGTATGCTTTTGATAATTTCCCAGTGTTGGCTGTCGAAAAAGTTATTCGTTTCCTGGAGTTGTATGCTTCCATCAGGTAGCAAGTCTGCGTCGAAGTTATTTTGCATATTTTCCAAAGTGAAGGGTGAAGACAAATATACTTTGTCTTGGCTGGGCAGGTAAATAGCCAATCTCAAGAGGAAGGGAGAAGCGGGAATAGGACTTAATCCTCCGGTAAAATCACAATTTCCGTCACTGCAAAAGCTATGTCCGAAGGTGAGAGGGCGCCAATAGCAAGCATCTTGAGAATTATATTCATTGATATTTTTCAACTGGGTATTTAGATTCTCCGCTGGCTGGATTGTTTTTTCCTCTGGTTTTTGGCAAGTCAGAAGGTTGGCGTCAAAAGCGGAATCAGGAACCGCTTGTTTGTTTAAGGTGACTCGAAAATCTACCGAAGGGCTGGGGGCGATATCGGCAGAGGCGATCAGGGGGAGGAAAAAAATAGACAAGGCGAAGATGATAAATGCTAATCGGTTTTTCATTTCTTTTTGTTATTAGTATTTATAATGAATAAATTTCCGAAGAATATATTGATCCGGAAATTTTTTGTTATTTCCCGTCCTTGACTCTGGTTTAATCTTTTACTAAAATACTTAAAGATTGGAAACGACTGTTGTTCATCTGCAGTAATGCGGAGGCGGGTTCGAATCCCGCAAGTCGGTTCCGCGATAGGAGCATGTGTGTAGGATAGTCGGGAGGCTATGAAGTTTTCGCGCCAGCGGTAATGGAGCCGTCACTTGAAATACCGACCTTGTGCGCCGAAAGCGACTTGGAAGCCGGGGCATTATGCCTGGCAACCAGCGTTTCAAGGAATTCCAATCACAGGGAGAGTGCTTTTCGGCTCTCCCTTTTTCTTTTGCAAGTATTAAAAAATTTATTGAGTGGCGAATATTTCATTTGAACGAAAATCACAGTCATAATTTATAAATTTATTTTGTCTGGCGTTAGCGTATATCCGATTTTTTCCCGAGAAAAACGTACATAATACCATTATAATTTACTGACCGATTTAAGGCAAACAGTGCGAGAAAATCCAAAAGATGAAAAAAGAGCCCTTTTCTACTATTTCCGTCGTTATTTGGCGCCGGATCGTATCTATGTTATAATCACATAACAAACAGGCTTTCGCCTAACGTTTTGTTATCCTCCTTCGCCCCCGATGCATCGGGGGCTACGGAAGGATTTCGCTCCGCGGAATTCTTCCAAATTATTAATGCGAGTTTTTCTCGCGGAGCTTCATGGGCCTTTTTAGCAAACCAAAAACCAAATTACACCAGTACGCCCTGGCACTTGATATCGGCACGGCCGTCGTCAAGGCCTTGGTAGTGCAAATTAATTTCCGCGAATCCCGCGGGACGATTATCGGCGTGGGGCGCGAGCCCCAGCGGCT
>CALEFQ010000110.1 GCA_937877125.1 uncultured bacterium
GAGTAGTTTCGACGGTTTTTTCACCTAAACCACCAGAAAACTTCTGGGCTGATCCCTGTCTGGATATATTCTGATGTATTTTGAACTGTTTGTCAAATTCCGCCTGGTCGATATCCACACCGTGTTCTTTCGCTAATTCCTGGGTCATCTCAATAGGAAAACCGTAAGTTTGGAACAAATCAAAAGCCTCTTTTCCGCTAATCCCCTTATCCTTTTGCTTCTGGAACTCACGCAGTCCTTTTTCCAAGGTTTTTTCAAATTTGTTTTCTTCCCGTTCCAGCTCGGTAATTATCCGAGCCTGATTTTTCGCCAATTCCGGATATGCCGCCGCATACTGCTTAATGACCACATTGGCTAATTCACGCCCCAGCTGCTGCTGAGCCGTGATCCCAAGTTTCTTGCCGAAGCGAACCGCGCGGCGGATCAAGCGCCGTAAAATATAGCCTTGCTCCACATTTGACGGCGTCACGCTTTTTTCATCACCCAAAATAAAAGTCGCCGCGCGCCAGTGATCGGCGATCACGCGGAAAGCAAAAGTGTCCCGCTCATTTTCCCCGTATTTTTTGCCGCTCAATCTCTGTAGTGCTTCTATCAACGGCCAGAAAAGTTCAGTGCGATAATTATCATCGAGCCCGTTTAGAACCGCCAGCGTGCGCTCCAGCCCCATTCCGGTATCGACATTTTTTTGCCGCAGGGGTCGGTATTCATAAAGCCGATAACGCTCCTGGGCCAGCGTAGCCGGATGGGTGCCGATCGCTTCGCGCACCGACAATGATTTTTGAACCGCCAGCGACATATCCAAGAGGTCGCCGTGCGAGACGATGATCACTTTTTGGCCGCGATAGCGCCGCAAGATTTCACCAAAAAGCTTCTCGACCCGCTGTTTGGCCTGTTCCAGGCTCTCGCCGTCCGGCGGATTGACGCAATAATTAATACCGCGCTTTTTGATGTATTCGGCGCCGGGACAAGCCGCTAGAATTTCCGCTTGATTCATGCCTTCTAGTTGTCCGGGATTGCGCTCCAGCGCCAGCGGTTCCGCGACGACCGGAACCCCGCCCGGAGCGATGATCTTGGCCGTTTGCATCGCTCGCTCCAGCGGTGAAGTCAATATGACCTCCGGCTTAAAATCAGCAACCGTCTTTCGGAAAGCTTCGGCTTCTTTGACACCGGCGGGATTCAGGGGCATATCAATACTGCCCAACATCCTTAATTGCTGGTTGCCGTCCGTTTGGCCGTGCCGCAAGAAAATCACCTCGGTCCCGGTGTCTTTTTTCTCATATTGCATGAAAACATTATTCCAGATTTCCACATATTTGCCGCAAGCGCAGCCCGGCCCGCACCCCGGCGAACACGGCGGCCGCTGCGGCGCCACGTCGTAGAACATTTCCGTATCCGGCCCGCACGGACCGGTGAGGCCCGCCGGCCCCCACCAATTGTCTTTTTTGGGCAAGAAAAAAATCCGCTCGGCGGGAATTCCCGCTCTCACCCACGCCCGGGCCGCTTCCTGGTCGCGCGGGGCATCCGCATCGCCCGCGAAACAAGTGACCGTCAGGCGCGCGGGATTCAGTCCCAAATATTTTTTGTCCGTCAAAAATTCGTAGCTCCAGGCAATTGCTTCGGCCTTGAAATAATCGCCCAAGGACCAGTTACCCAACATCTCAAAAAAAGTGTGGTGCGAGGCATCGCCGACTTCGTCGATATCATTGACTCGGACGCATTTTTGGACATCGACCAGGCGCCGACCCGCCGGGTGCCCTTCACCCATCAGAAACGGGACTAACGGGTGCATCCCGGCCGTGGTAAACAAAACTGACGGGTCATTTTCCGGAATCAAAGAAGCCGAGGGAATTATTTTGTGTCCCCGGACGGTGAAAAAATCAAAATATAATTTTCGGAGTTGCGAGGCCGTCATAAATTTGGCGATGAACTAATGGTCGGCGGGGGCTGCGAGAGATCCTGGTTTTGAGCCAAATCCGCCTTGAGTTCGTTTAATTTCGCGACATCCTGCGGCGTAGCCGGACGAGTTTTCAGATCATGTTCCAGTTTGGCCATCTCCTGGGCTAAGAGCGCTTCATTCCAGCGCCTTTTCTGCTCCGCAGCGGAATCGGCCTGTGATTTTTTACCGGATTCAAGACTCTCTTGCGACAAACGAAGTTTTAATAATAACACCTTCTGATTTAGCTCGCGGTAACGCGCCTGGAGGCCTTCCATCTCGTAGCGCCGGGAGTCCCGCTCTTGTCTTTCCCGGGGCCAGTCTTCCTGGTAAAGCTTCTTCAGCTCTTCTTGTCGGCGCCGTAATTCGCTCTCGATCTTACTAATGGAATCAAGAAAGGGCTCAATTCGATCAGCCGCCGCCAATTGGTCGCGATGATGACGCAAGATTCCCCGTTCAATCTCTTCTTGTTCGATTTTTTTCTTGTCGCGCTCGATTTTTTCGTAATGCGCCACGGCCAAGTCTACCTGCTGTTCCAATGCCGTTGCTTCACTTTCTAACCTATTAAGTTTTGGTGATGCTTTTGGCGGTTTCATATTATCGTCCCATTTTAGCTTGCTCCAAACTCTTTTTTAGCAACGCCATTTCCCGCTGGACCCGATCCAGGGTCTGCGGCGGAATCGCCATGATTTTTTCAAAGCGGGACTGAAACTGCCTGACCTTTGATTGCACCCGCTGTTGTTCGGATGAAAACCCGTGGACTTGTTGCTGAAAACTCGAGGCGTCATGCGCCAGGCGCTGATAATCATTCTGGGTCCTGATTTGCTGTTGGCGCAAATGCAATTCCTGCGACTGATTAGCGAGAATGCGCCGGTCTTGCTCTACCTTGCGGATTTCCTCGGCCAGGCCGCGCCGCTCCATATCAGCCATTTTCAGCACTCCCATTTCGGTATTAAAATCATTTTCAATGACCCCTAATTTTGCCAACAAAGCATTGGCTTGGGCGATAAACTTCGATTTATCAAATTTTTTTTCCAGTTCCCGCCGTTTGGCAATCTTGGCATTAACCTGAAAGACCTTGTCGGCGGTGATTGGGTTCGGCTTCTTATTGGCATCTAAGGCGCGCTTCAATTCGGCCTGCAAAACAGCCAGGGACGGCATTGATTCTAATTCGCGCCGTTCGGCCGATTTTGACAGCTGTCCGGTCGCCCCCATGATACTGAAACCAGCCGCTTCTATTTCAGAGCGCAAGGACTTAAGCCGGTATTCAATTGTGCTGATATCGGCCATAGTTCAGCCTTTTAGCTTCTGGAAATCTTCTTTGGCCTGATTAAAATCATTCATCATCCGCCGCACGCGCGACTGCAACATCGCGACCTGTTGGGGTTCGGCCTGAGCCATCGACCCTTGAAGCATCTGCACATCACGCTCCAAGACCTTCATTTCCAGCTCCATTTTTTCCTGCTGGAATTTTTTATCAGACTCTTTTTCCTTTTGGGCCTCGAGGTCCTTGATTTTCTGCTCAATCAGCTTGACCTCGCTTTCTGATCCTCCGCCCGAGGCCGGCTGATTTTGCTGAGAATGCTGTTTTTGCTTTTCCTCAATCTCGCGGCGTTTCAACTGTCGGGCCTGCTCTTCCTGCATATGGCGCCGTGCCGTCTCCTGATGCCGGGATAATTGCTGCTTAATCTCATGCTCTTGTTTTTGAAAATCGGCGAGCCAGCGCACTTGGCCCTTTTGCTCGCGCTCCATGTCCTTATCAATTTCCTCGATGGTTTTTTGCAGTTCGGCAATTTTCTTCATTACCCGCTGAATCTGGCCGGCCGATCGCGCCTCGCTCACCGTCTGATCTACCCGCGACTCTTTTTGGAGCCGCTCCTTGAGCAGGCGGATTTCCGTCTTGAGCCCGCGAATTTCCGACTTAAGCGCCTGTTCTTCTTTTTTTCGTCCCGTCTCGGTTAAGGATCCTTTTTGCTTGGCCTGGGAGAGGCCATACCAGATTTTCTCGGTTCGAGCCAATTCCTTCTGTTTTTTTGCGAGCTCGCGTTTCAATTGCGCCGAGCCGGAACTGCCGCGGCGCCGGGAACGCAGCCGATTAAGCTCTTGCTGGGCGGCGGACAAATCCCGGCCTAAATCCAGCCGGCGCATCTTCGCCATCTCATCTTTTTTTTTGACGTCGGTCTCACGGCGCAATTTTTCGGTATTTAGCTTGGTCAATTCATCCCGTAAGCGAACCGACTCCGACTCCGCTAATTCCGCTTCTCGTTTGGCGCGAGTAGCTTCTTCCCGCAACTTGCTTATCTCTCCAGCAAAATCAAGCGTCGGCGCCGGTGACGTCGCTTGCCCCGCCGGAGTTGACCGAACGGATTCCAAAAATCGGCGCTGCTGGCTTAGCGCGGCGTCGATTTGGCTACTCGAATGCTGTCCGGCAGATCCCTGGCCGACTTCCCGAATTTTTTCGTGGAGCTGTCGCACCCGCCATTCCACCCGGGCAATTTCACTTTCCGCGAGATAGGACATAAATAACAAGTAACAAGTAACAGGTAAAAAATTAAAATGGTAACAAGAATTATTCTAATTCTTGTAGTTTTTATCTTTTACTTGCTAATTAAAACTGTTGATTTTGCTTATTTTGCTGTTCGATGCGATCGAGATTTTGCTGAGCCATCGTCATATCCTGATTGAGTTCCTGAACCCGTTTGTCCAGATCGTGAAAAGCGCGATTCCACCGATCGGAAAATTCATATGTCGCCTTTTGCATCTTATTGACGCTGTCGTAGTCCCGGCGGTCTTGCGCTACTTTTAGCTGTTGCTGTATTTGTTGTTGTTCCTGATATTGCTGGCGTTGCATGTCGTCGCGCTGGCGGCGCAGCAATTCCAGTTCGCGCTGAATTTGCGGGATGGCCCGCTGGGAATCCCCCTGATTCCATGATGAAGAAATAGCCATAAATTTTTGCTTAATTGACTATATTATACTAAGTCAAAAGTCAAAAGTCAAAATGGTTATCTTTACGCTCAGAAAGCCTGGAACATGATAATCGAAGCGATAATCAGAACGATCGCTAAAATTAGCCATTTTTTCTTTTTATCATTATCAATAAATTTCCAAAGCGCTAAAAATCCCGCGATAAACACTAGTATTCCCAGAAAATAAGGTTTCATTGTGCGAGCACCTCCCTGATTACCCCTCCTCCTAAAACCTTGTTGCCGGCATAAAAAACCGCCGATTGCCCGGGAGTGATCGCCCGTTGAGGGGAACGAAACCTCACTACCAACTGTCGTTTTTCATGACAAATTTCCGCGATGCCGGCGGCCGAACGATAGCGAATTTGGACCTTGGCGCGGATCGGGAACCGCTCCGGAGGAATAATCCAAGTTGCCTTTGTGACGGTAAAATTTTTGGCCAGCAAGTCACGAGGATTATCCGTCACTACCAGTTCGTTATTTTTTAGGTTTTTTGACAAAACGAAATAAGGCCGTGATCGCCCGCCCACGACGCCCTTGCGCTGACCGATTGTGTAAATCGGAAAACCCTGGTGAGCACCGAGCACCTGGCCCGATTTGGTAACGATTTTTCCCGGCTTTAGCGCCAGATATTTTTTCAGGAAAAGCCGCACCTTCTGGTCCGGGACAAAACATACCTCCTGGCTTTCCGCCCGCGCGGCCGACGGCAGACCCAACCGTGCCGCCAACGCCCGCACCTCGGATTTTCGATACGAACCGACAGGAAAGAGAACGCCCTTCAACTGGGCCGGCGTCAAACGATAAAGGAAATAAGACTGGTCTTTCCATGGATCAGCGCCGCGCCGCAGTTTTACTCGCGAACCAGATCTAGTGATTCGCGCGTAGTGTCCGGTAGCCACCAGAGAAATTCTCAGTTGTCGCGCTTTTTTGAGCAGTAACCCGAATTTTATTTTCTCATTGCAGACAACGCAAGGATTCGGCGTTAAACCCTGGCTGGAACGCGTCAGGAAATCATCCACCACCAGCCGCTTGAATTCTTTTTCGAAATTCAAAGTATATAATTTTATCCCCAAATGCCCGGCAACTTTTTGGGCCTGCCGGTATGATTCTCGGGAGCAGCAGACGTTTTCTGAACAAGCGGAAACCGCCGGCGGATGCCAGAACTTCATAAAAACGCCAATCACCTCATAACCCTGCTTTTGCAGTAAAGCCGCCGACACGGAGCTATCGACCCCGCCGGACATGGCACAGATGACTCTGGGCTTCGTTCTTATTTTTTTCGCCTTAACCATAAAATAATTTCTGAAAACATTTTCCTCTGGACCCCGGGCATAATGAACAAATGATTGCTGTTCTTTATCAGCACTAGTTTTTTGGGGCCGGCGAGATGATTATATGTTTCACGAGCTAATTCAGCGGGAATAGTCTTGTCTTTTCCGCCGGCAATAAGCAGTACGGCCGCCTTGATTTTCTTGACGCGCTCGTCAAACCTGAACTTTTTGGCATAAGGCCACAAGGTTTTTTCACACCGCTGTCCCGGCAAAACCTTGAAAGGACGGAAATAAACCGCGCCATCGCGTTCAAACATTTGCCCCTTGTTCATCAGGCGCCGCACAACGTTTTCGAAATTCAGCGCGGATCCGATCGCCACGATACGCTTGATCCGAGGCTCAACCTCCCCGGCCATCAGAGCCGTAATTCCGCCCAAGCTATGGCCAATCACCGCCAAATGCGACAGGTCCAGACGGCTATCTTTTTCCAGTAAATTTATGAGGGCACGCAAGTCTTTGACGTTGCGCGGCAAAGTCACATCGCTTTTGCGCCCGGGCGATAATCCGTGCCCGGCCTGGTCATAACGAAAAACCGCGTATCCCCGGGAGATCAGCAACCGCCGCAACGCCGGAAAAAACAAGGTCCGGCTATGCGCCAAGAACCCGTGGCACAAAATCACCAAGGGAACGGGGAGTTTTTTGGTTTTCGGCCAGCTCAGCTGATTGTCCAACAGATGGCCGGTCACGCTTTTTAGGCGCAGCGTTTCGTTCATAAAACGTAATTATTGGACTAATTATACCACACCGCTTACAATAATTTTATGGAACAAAAAAAACGGACACTCCTCAACCAATCAACCTTTTTCGCCACCTTGTTCGCGTTGGCCATTATCGGCTCCTACCTGGTCGTTAACGGGCCAGGCTTGGTCTTGCAGTTGCAATATGCCACCGGCCATTTGCCGAACAGCCGACCGACCGAAGCGGAAACCATCCTGGAAATACCGAAAATCGGCGTGCGAGCACCGATTATCTTAGCGGAAGAAAGCCAAAAAGACAATCTTTCTCCGGTATTGCTCAACGGCATCGTTCATTATCCGGGAACAGCCCTCCCGGGAGAAAACAGTAACGGTGTTTATATCGGACATAGTTCTAATTACTGGTGGCAAAAAAGCGACTATAATAACGTCTTCGCTCTGATTGAAAAATTGGAAACTGGGGATCCAATTATGATAAAACACCAAGATACTACCTGGACTTACACTGTCACCGCTACCCAAACCACCCCCAAGGACTCTCGTGAAATTTTTACCGAAACCGATGCCCAGGCGGCGACACTTACCCTGGTAACCTGCTGGCCGAACGGCACCGATTTTAAACGATTACTGGTCAAAGCCCAACTTGAAAAATAACTTGCTTTTTTTCAAATATCTGGTAAAGTAGCGAAACTGAAACGTCAATCTGCCCATCCATGAAAGGAGGAATATTTATGGAGGCATTTGTGAAATTTCCCGTTACCGCCGAAGAGGGTATGAAGCACGTCAGGAGACTCCGGCTAAAAGGAGGGCTTCCCTGCTGGGTGCAAAAAAGAGACGACGATCAATCCGTGCTGAAAGTGGAGCTGAAACGAATTAATTCGACCGAAGATCACTTCCTTTTTCCCCGGTTGCTTCAAGACTTTGCCGACCCGACCTTTTTCATGGTTTGTTGCGAAGAAGGCGGGGGACGCCAAAGCCTGAAACATGGCAAGGCGGTGATTGTCTGCGGAATGAAAGGGAAAAAACTTCGCGCAATGTCAAAGCCGCGAATCAATTTTCTTGGCCAGCATGCCCTGTTCGCGGTTCCGAACCAATGTTTGACCCTGACAACGTATCAGCCTAAAAAGGTGGTGACCGTCGATCAACACAGATTGCCCAAGAAGATAATCTGGTGATCATCACCCACACTCACTTGTGCCACGTTCCCGCCAGCGTCGCCAGCGCACAAAATCCTCACTTGGCAGCCGCGGTGCGCGCCCTGATGGAAAAAATCGATTGTTTAAACTGCAATGAGGCCCATTTCGCTGAAATTGTTGAACGGGCCAAAGACACCCGCCACACGGTTTTGACCGGCAGTTCCAACCGACACAGCCGAAGCCCCAAACCGCTGTACGAGTCTGATCTCGCCCTTTATTGAAACAGCTAAAGCTCTGCCCTCCCGGCGGAGCTTTTTCTTACGGACACTAGTTAACTTGACCGGAAGCATTCTCCGGAGCTAGGATGAGACGAAACGAGGTTTCGAAAGGAGGTTACTCATGAGCGACTTATTACAATGTCGGTGCGGCGTCTGTGTGACGCACACCCTGCATGACTGTTACGGCTTTCTCGACGCCCTCGCCCATCGGGGGCAGGAAGTGACCGGAATCTACGGCCAAGCAACTGACGGCAAAATCTTCTGCCTGAAGTGGCTGGGCCCGCCCAAACGCGTGT
Source organism: uncultured bacterium (assembly GCA_937877125.1). GTDB lineage: Bacteria > Patescibacteriota > CALEFQ01 > CALEFQ01 > CALEFQ01 > CALEFQ01. Next base: position 8,634 of record CALEFQ010000110.1, read on the forward strand.
TTGATCTGACCGATATGCACAAGATTTTTTCCACCGGGCAGGATTTCCACACTTTCGGCGGACACGTCCGCTACGCGACCCGGGGGGAGAAAGACCCGCGGCGCCTGCTGGTCGCCGGTCACCCGCACGTCATCGGCGGCGAAATCGAAGACCGCGGCGACCATCTCTTTATCGCCAATGCCGAAATGGCCCTGGTCCATAACGGCGAAATCAATCCGATCCATCTCGCCGCCGCCGCTGGCACCGCCACCCGAACTGAGTGTGACTCGGAGAGGCTATTGCATGTCATCAGGAAACAAGGACCGGAAGAGACGCTACGGAAGATTCCCGGAGCGTTCACGCTCGCCTACGCAGACATCAGAACTAACAAGACCCTGGTCTTGCGCGACCGGACCGGCATCAGGCCCGGCGTCCTCGGGCAAAAGGACAACAAATACGTCATGGCTTCCGAGGATATCGCTTTCCGGAAAAACGGCGCCCGGCTGATCGAAGACTTAGAACCCGGCTCGCTGTACCACCTCTATCCAGACGGTCGCTGCGGCCCCCAGCGCGGGATCGCGACCGGCCCCCGACGTCTCTGTTTTTTCGAGCTCCACTACTTCTCTCATCCCGGCTCGACCATTGACGGCATTCCGATCCAATTCGTCCGTCGCTTGCTCGGGCAAGAGCTGGCCCGCCGCTTCCCCTTCCCCGGAGCCGATCTGGTCACTTATCTCCCCCGCTGTCCCGAACCGGCGGCGCTCGCCTATGCCACCGCCCTGGGCCTCCCGTTTGCCAACATTTTTTACAAGGCCAACCAGGAGCGTTCTTTCATCGGCTCGACCACGCAGAGCCGCCGCCAATCCATCACGCGCAACCTGAATCTCTTGCCCAGCCTGGAAGTCACCTACATGATCTCCGAGAATCCGATCGTCTACAATACGCGAGAATTTCTCCGGGGAAAGAGCATCATCGTCATCGACGACAGCATCGTCCGCGGCAATAATAGCCGCCGCGTCTACGAGATCTGCCGCCAAGCCGGCGTCAAGCGCCTAACTTTTCTAAGTTATTCGCCGCCGGTCGGCATCATCGGCGATGACGGAAATCCCCGCGGCTGCTGTTACGGCGTTGATATGCATCCGGACAGCAAATTCATCTCGCGGGGACGGAGTGAGGAGGCCATCAGCCGAGCATTGCACATGACTGTCCGGCAATTACCTGCTGATGCCCTAGCCGAAGTCTATCACCAGATCGGCCGCGACGTCAGTGATTTCTGCACCTTCTGCATCGGCGGCAGTGAACCGTTCTAAAAGTATGATCTCTAAAACCCATGTCCTGGACATGGGTTTTACTTATAACTTATAACAAAAACGCCTCTCTAAGAGAGGCGTTTATCTGGAAATTACCTAATTTCGTTATCCTTCTTGCGTCGCCGGGCAATCAGCCAAATAATTAGAATGACGGCAAGCGCCACCAGGAGCCAGAACCACCAAGTTTGCCACCAGCTCTGATCAACGCCGGTTTTGACTAAATCGGAAGCATCGGCTTTGAGATCGGATGTTTCCACTCCCGCAATTTGGCCTTCGTCAGCGTCGCCGATTTCATCCGCTTCATCCTCAATTCCGGCAATTTCGCCTTCGCCGGCAAAAGCCGCGCCGGTATCAAAATCAGTCGCCAATAAACCGGTTGCGCCAGTCGTCACGCCCAACACAGTCCCGCCGGGCGTCAAACCCGTCGTGGTTCGGGTGCCAGTCGTGGTCGCCGTAGGAGTGGTAGTCGTCGTGGTAGTCGTCGGCGTCGGTGACAAATCGACTGAAGCCGGACCGCCCTGTCCACCCTCGTTACCCGCCGCGTCGACGGCGGAAACATGGTATTCGTATTTTTTATTCTCTAACCCGGAATCAGTATAGGAAGTCGCGCCGCGGACCGTCGCGATTCGCGAACCATCCCGATAAACTACATAATAATCAGCATCCGAGACCGCCTCCCAATTAACCGCGACCGTTCCGGCCGAAACAAATTCGGCGCGCACATCGGCCGGCGCATCCGGAGCTGTTCTGTCTACCGTGAATGTTCGCGTCTCGCTGGGATTTCCGTAGTGGCCGACCTTGTCCTTGGCGATGACTTTCCAGGTATAAACACCGTCGGGCAAGCTGACGGTCTGGTATTGCGACGCCGAGGCGTCAACCCAGGAAACCACCGGGGACATCCCTAGAACCGTGGAAGAAATCTCTAATTCGTAACCGGCCAGGCTGAGATTATCAGTCACGTCCGACCAATCAAGGTTTACGTCATTGAAATTTAGCAAGGCATTTTGGGACGGACTTATCAGCAACGGCGTTCCCGGCCCCGTCGTATCGACAGTGAAGGACCGGGTTTCACTCCAATCGCTCATATTCCCGGCCGCATCTTTGGCGCGGACTTTCCAGGAATGGACACCGTCGGATAAATTCCGAGTTAATTCGGTCCCGGCGACATCAGGAACAATTGTCCCGTCAATCTCCACATCGAAGGTCTCGGTCGCCAAGAGCAAACCTTTGCTTAAAGTGAAACCGCTCGCCTGGTTCCATGACATTGTCACCGCGGCATTGGCAAGCCAAGCGCCCTGAACCGGCGCTAACAAGGTCGGCACGTTCGGCTTGACGGTATCAACCGTCACGCGCCAAAGCGCGGACCACGGGCTGTAATTGCCCGCCAAATCAATACTGCGGACTTTCCAATCCCAGACGCCATCGACCGAAGGAACGGTCACCTGCGTCAAGGCAGGATTATTGATCATCAACTGCATCGCCGGCAAACCGTCCAGGAACAATGATAATTCATAGCCGTCTAACTGGGTGACATCGGCATTCGGATCCCAAGTATAAGCAACCTGATTATGATTTTGGATACTGCCGTCCGAGGGGCTGATCAGAATAGGAGCAGACGGATCGGTCCGATCCAGAGTAACAGCACAAGCTTGGCTATAGTTGCTCCAGTTATTGGCGGCGTCGCGAGCGCGCACCCGAACATGCCATAAGCCCTCGATTCCTTCATCAGTCCCAAAGGCGCGATAATCAGTGTTAGTCGCGGTCCAGCGTTCCGCCCCCTGCCAAACCGAGCTGCCGGGATACTGCCATTGTCGTTCATATTCCACCGCCCCGCTGGCTGATTCATCAGTCCAGGCATGAGCGATTCGATTCTGATTGGTGATTCCGCCGCACAGTGTATCGACCGGACGATCGTCCGGCGTCCCTTCTGGAGGCGTATTGAAACCGAGGTTGCTTGGCACCGCCGGAGCAACAGTATCAACCGTCACGCGCCAAAGCGCAGACCACGGGCTGTAATTGCCCGCCAAATCAACGCTTCGCACTTTCCAGTCCCAAACCCCGTCAGTCGAGGGAACGGTCACTTGAGTCAACGCGGGATCATCGATCATAAACTGCATCGCCGATGTATCGTTCAAAAATAGAGACAATTCATAACCGCCTAACTGGGCCACGTCGGAATTTGGATCCCAGGTATAGGCGACCTGATTAGAATTTTGAACAGTGTCGTCTGTAGGGCTGATCAAGATCGGAGCTGCCGGAGACACGGTATCTACCGTCACGCGCCAAAGCGCAGACCACGGGCTGTAATTGCCCGCCAAATCAACGCTTCGCACTTTCCAGTCCCAAACCCCGTCAGTCGAGGGAACGGTCACTTGAGTCAACGCGGGATCATCGATCATAAACTGCATCGCCGATGTATCGTTCAAAAATAGAGACAATTCATAACCGCCTAACTGGGCCACGTCGGAATTTGGATCCCAGGTATAGGCAACTTGATTAGAATTTTGGAAAGCGCCGTCCATAGGGCTAATTAATATCGGAGCCGCCGGACTAATATTATCAACTGTCACCTGCCAAGCCTGGCTCCATTGCCCTTCATTGCCGGCCACATCAACTGCTTTTACGTGCCACCAATAATCGCCGTCAGGAGTGCCCGGGGCCGGAATCTCTGATTCGGTCAGCAATGTGGAACGATAAGCCAAATGGGTCATCGCTTCATCGCGATAAGATTCATAGATATAACCGGCGATACCGCTATCGTTTGGTTGATTGCTATCAACTGCGTCAGTCCAATCCATCACCAAACCGTCGGTATTGACGAAAGAATCATCGGCCGGTGAAAGCAAATTTACATCACCCGGAGCGTAAGTATCTTTGGTATAACTAATGCCGCGAGAGGGCGCACTTTCACTATCAGCATTGGAAGAAGTAACCGTGGCGACCATGGGAATCATGTAGTCAAAGTCGTAATCAATCCCGACCGCCGCCAGAACCGTGTTCGGAAACAGGAAATCACCGTCGGCCTCAGCCGTCACGGTCCAAGTAGTCGGCGAACCATCAACATAGAGCCTGACCGTGGCACCCGGCTCGGTCGTACCGGCTAAATAATGGGTGCTAGTAGTCGCGGAATTAATCATTACTGAATCATCGATAGGATAGGTAATCACCGGAGCGTCCGGAATCGTCTGAATATCTAATCCAACCCAATCATGATAAGAACGCATTCCTCCAAAGAGCGGAAATAACAAATTGCCGCCATGCATTTTGAATCTAACGGACAACTCACTAAGATCCGGATCATTTTGCAAAAAAGAAGTCAGATCAATATCATAGGTGTGAAAAGTCAACCATTCATCGTTCCAAACATTGGCCACATCTACCCACGCGCCCTCACTGTTTTGAACTTGGATTTTGGCTCCATAGTCATCTAATAGAAAAGGTATAATCCCCATTATCCCGCGGGCATATCGGAAATGTAAAATCGCACTTGAAACAGAATTTTCAGAAGGAATAACCGACCCAAGATTGAATTGCATGTAGGTATCAGGATCATAATTCCACATCGGCCAACGGTCGGAAGAGACATAGCCACCCCAATTATTGGCTGTCTGTAAATCGGCTAATTCTGAAACATTAAAAGATTGAGCTGAACCATCAGAGGCATCTTCGCCAGACACCACCGCAAAATAAGTAAAATGGTTCAGATCCGCCGCTTTGACTTGTTTTTCCGCCGTCAAAACATCTACTTTTCCCTGATCTATCGGGGTGAAATTTTTGGCATCTTCGGAATAAACGACTTGTACGTTCGAACCGGATTTATCGTAAGGCAGAGATAATTCATACTTAAAAGTCCCGTCAGTCATGGAGGAGGTGATGTCATAGACATCACCCACCACGCCTGAAATTGGGACAGCGCTCGCGGCTACTTTGCGAATAGTAACTTTGCCGGACGGCGTCGGCAATTGAGTAAATTTCAATTCCAGATTGCTGCCGGGATAGACATAAGTCTCCCCCAGCCGCACCGGTTCCGTCGTCGTAAAACTATTTTGGCCGTTATTTTGCCAAATCGGTTTCGGTTCTTCTTTTGGGGTTTCCGTCTTCGGCTCAACCTTGGTCGGAGTCGAAGCCGGAGCCACGACTGGTGTCTTTTCCGGAGTCACCGCCGGAGTCGTCGTAACTTCCAAACTAGACACGACCGGCGTCGACACCGGGGTCACCGCCGCCGGTCCCTGGCTCGCAGTATCTTTTTCGTCGACCGCAGGAATTAATTTAGGGATATGGTTAAATTCGGTCTGGGCCTGCACCAACGGCTGGCCGCCGTATAGCATAATCAGACCGATAAGAACGACCAAAACCACGGCTCGTTTGGAGGTCGCCAAAAATTTGGACTTCATATTGATTATCCGGTGCCCCTCCGCCACCCTTAAATTATTATCAGCGATTTATGGGTTTCCTAAGATGCCCGGATCAGAAAATTTTACTGAAAAATCTTTGTATTGTAACACTGAAACCGCCAAAATGTCAAGTTATTTATTCAGCCTGGCCCGCTGTCCCGGAGTCAGAATGAGCCGGTCTGGCGGAATCCTCTTAGCTTTAGGCTGATGGACGCTCTGTGGTTGCAATTTGGCTGCCTCTGACAAAGATAGGCCGCCTTGAGATTTTGTGGCAACGGCTGGATTTTTTTTCCGAGGCGGGATCGGGGGCGGCGGCGCGGGAAAATGCCGCGTCGCTGGCGCCGGCCGAGACGGCGGCACCGGAGCTATATTTTTCTTGGGCAAAACCGGGGCCGGACGATCAGAACTAAATTTCGGCGCGACTGAAGCCGCGGCGGGGCGAGGCGCCTGGTATTTCGGGGTGGGGCGGGAATAAGAAGATTGCGGACGGCTGGACGAATAACGAGGAGCCGGCATCGGCCGATTAAGCGGCGGACGCGCGGGAGTATTTTTCGGAGGATAATTTTTTGGGGTGAAACCTGCCGGTCGGGCGGCCGGAGCCGGCTTGAATCGCGATTGGTTGGCGCGGGCTTCTTCCGCTTGCTCGTAGCTGTCTTTTTCTTCGCCCTCTTTGCCTTCAAAAACCCCGCTCCAGCGCGCAATTTTTTCTTCGACCTTTTCCCGAGGGTTGGCATAGCGTTCCCGAGAAACCTTGATGACCTTTTCTTTGTTTCCAGCCGGTGCGAATTTCATATTGACCGTATTGGCGCTAAAACCGTCGCTGGCCACGCCGTCAATCATCAATTTGATGTAAAAACCAAACTTCGGCAGATTGACTAAATCATTCTGCATAAAAACGGGGGCAAATTCTTTTTCCAGCACTTCGGCGTCAGTCGCTCCCACTCGGAAAGATATCAAAGTCCCGACGTTACCGAAAACCGCGCTCGCTACCGCTTCCGGCATTTGCTCGATGTATTGGTGTGCCATGATCAAACTTAGCCGGTATTTGCGGGCTTCCGACAAGATATCGGCAAAACTCTCGGTGGCGAAAGTCTGAAACTCATCAACATACAGGAAGAAATCGCGGCGCGCCTCTTCGGCGATATCGGCCCGGCTCATCGCCGCCAACTGCAATTTGGTGATAATCATCGCGCCTAAGAGCGCGCTGCTTTCCTCCCCGATTTTGCCCTTAGACAAATTGAGGATCAATATTTTTCCCTGATCCATGATTTCCCGCAGGTTGATCGTGCTCTGGGGCTGGCCGACGATATTGCGGATGACCGCGTTCGCCAAAAATTGACCGACTTTGTTTTGAATCGGAGAAATCGCCTCGACCAAAAATTTATCGTTGTATTTTGAAAACTCGCCCACCCAAAAAGCTTTGACGACCGGATCGTGGATGCGGGCAATAACCTTTTTCCGGTAACTTTTATCAACCAACATGCGAGTCACCCCGAGCAAAGTGCTGTCCTGATAATCCAGCAGAGCCAGAATCGCGTTGCGCATCAGGTATTCCAAGCGCGGCCCCCACGATTCCGCCCAGATTTTCTTGAAAACGCCGACCAAGCCGTCGGCCACCAGGTTATGATAGCGCCGATCGACTTTTTCCAGGACATTGAAAGCAATCGGAAAATCTATGTCGGTCGGGTTGATAAAAACGACGTCGTTGATCCGGCTGGCGGGAATATACTCGAGCAGCCAATCAGCCGAATCACCGTGCGGATCGACAAAGGCCAGGCCTCGCCCCGCCTGAATGTCATTGTATGCCAAATGCCTGAGCAAATGGGATTTGCCCATGCCGGTTTTACCGATGACATACATATGGCGCCGGCGATCGTCGGTTTTTATACCAAACTGCACCCGCTTGTTGCGGAAATTGGTTTCGCCGAAAACATTTACTTCATCTTGTGACATAAGAAAATATCAAATAGCGATTAAAGCCCGGGAACCACCGGCAGATCACGGGGCGGCCCGGCCTTTTTGGCTTCGACGTGCTCAATTTTCTTAGACTTCGCCCAAGGCAGCGGGAAATGGAAGACCGTCGCCAATTCTTCGGTATTGAGGATGAAGGGTTTGGCGCCTTTCCACATGCTCCGGGTTTGGCACATATCCAGCATCTTCCGTTTGCGCCAGTATTCCCGGTATTCGCGCATGAAATAATCAACTTTAGTCTTGGTGCGAGCGTCAGGAGCAAAACCATTAAGGTTTTGGGTGTTGAACTGCTGCATGTAAGCAAAAAAACCGGTCGTGCCGCGCTGGATCAAAAAAGTGTCTTTTTTGGCGACGTAAAAGAGACGCCCTTTCACTTCAAAACCCTGCTTACTCAAACTGCGATCCAAAGCCGATAAGGCGTTATATAGATCCGGGGTTAGCAGCGGCATGCCTTTTTTTTCTGGCTGGGCGTCGCCAACCTCATAGCCCATCGCCTGATCCAGGATATTACCGACCATATTGGCCGGGGCCCCCATGGCCGCCAATACCGCCGACTGCTGGGGCGGCGGTAATTGATCAATTAGTTTCTTTTTTAGTTTTTCCCCTTCGGCCACCCAACCGTGCGCCTGGCCAATCACCGGACGACAGACCCATTGCAACCATAACTGCTCTCCCGCGCCGAAACGGCTGAGCAATTCCGTGATTGACGCCATGGGATCGTGAACCTGCTGGGTGATCCTTTCTTCAAAATCAATATAGGTCCGGATGGGATAAGCATCTTCCTTGAGCAATTTCAATTCCGAGCCCCAGGCCTTAAAACCTTTTTCCAAAAAATCGTTTGGAATTAATTTGGTATAATCTTCCACTTCGACAATTTCCGCGTCCGGATACTGGGCGTAAATATTGGCCTCGAACATATCGCGCCATTTAGCCGGCACCCGGAAAATAAAACGGATATGCCCGCTAATCCCGACCAGTTCGGCGCTGAAAAACTCCTGGACGTTGCCGTTCCAATATTTTTCCACCATATTGATGCCGTGCATCATGCCGGCGGCCGCGGCAAAAATTTGTTCCATCGCCTTGGGTGTGGAAGTTGCTTCTTCTTCTTTGGGCACAGTCACCGACAGACAGCGAAAATCCAACCCGATGATATATTGCGTCTGGATATAATCCTTCCAGTACCACCAGGCCGCGACCAACAAAAAAAGTGGCGTGAATAACCACCAAGTCTTACCTAAAATAAACCAGATATAAACAAACGGTCCGGTCGTGAATGATTCTATAAGACTGGTCTTGAGTATACCAAGAATATCAAGCATGTTTTTGTTTGGGCTTAATAGCCATTATACCAAAAACGGCCAGACCTAGCTATTTTTTGTCAACGACCGAATAACGGCCGTCCGGCAACTTGAGAAAACGGGCTTTGTTTTGCAAACCTAGCAAAATAGTATTCTTTTTAACCAAACGCTGTTTTTCCACCTGGGCGATCAGGCTATCCCGATCCAGTGGCTTGCCAGCTTGGCGCAAAATTTTCTCTAAAACATCGGCCACGGTCCCGGGCTGGTAACCCCATTCACCCAAAGCATAAATACCGCGCCCTACCAGGACAAAGCGCTTGTCCTTAATCAGTTCGTTGTGCACAGTCTGCGGATGAGCCTTTTTCCGGTCAAAGCCGGTATCATCAATGCGTTTGGCAATTTCCACGAAATGGAGCGGCTTTCCCGCCTTATGCAAAACCACAAAAGCTTTGTCTTTGACACCCTTGGGCGCGATTTGCGACCAGTGGGTCAAGCCCCATTCATTGAAGGGGTTGCGCCGGACTTTTTTACTCATGGCCAAATGAGACGTCAAAGCGGATTCGGGCAAAACCTGAGCATGTTGCTGATAGACGGGATGCTTGACCAGATGAGCCGCTACCTGTTCATGAGGAATAGGTTGTTTCTGATTATTCAGAATTTCGACGAAGGCATCAACCAGTTTTTTGGGGACTTCCAATGACGCGTCTGTCGTGCCCCAGGATTTATGAGTGTCGGCCGTTTCCGGAAAAGCCTTGAAATGATCGCTCAAATCCAAGACAAATAAGGTAGCGTTACGATCAGCTTCCCGCTTTTCCCTTTCTGCTAATAACGCATCAAGCAGCTGGCTTTCTTCCATAACCTTGCCGTACATTTGTAAAATAGACAAAATTACCCGCACCATATCCTCGAGGTGGGCCTGTTTTTCCTGCAATTCGGCGATAGTCGCCGATTCGATTTGACGCACGCGTTCCCGTGTGACCTGATAGGACTGCCCGATCTCCTCTAAAGTTCGGACCGGCTTGCCGTCGAGGCTGTAACGCTTGACAATCACATCCGCGCCGCGGCTATCGACACTCTTTAAGAGAGCCATGACCGAAGCCAGGGGATCGAAATTCTGTAATAATTGCTCATCTTGAGAAGACAAGACTTCATCAAGGATTGATTTGGGATTTTCCATATTTTTACCGATAAAATAGCTTATTTAAGCGGAAAAACGAATTAACAAATAATTATTGGAAAATAAGTTTCCAGCAGTCAGAATATATCACAAGGTTATAAAATAGTCAAGGCGAATAAAAAAATACCGAGGGTTCTCGATATTTTTCCGGAAAAATTTTGTTGATTATTTTTTACCAGCCCTCTGCCACAGGACCAAGAGCGGCGTCGCCACAAAAATTGACGAATAGGTTCCGACGGCAATGCCGATCGACAAAGCCAGGATAAAATAGAAAATTGATTCGCCACCGAAAAGCAATAAAGAGACCAAGACAAACAAAGTGGTAAGCGAAGTGATCACGGAGCGCGTGATTGTATTGCGAATGCCTCGATCGGCCGCTTCCTCGAAGGTCGCGCTTTCTTTGAGCAAAATCGTCCGGATCCGGTCAAAAACCACAATCGTATCATGGACGGAATAGCCGACAACCGTTAGCAAGGCGACTACGAACAAGGTATCAATTTCTACCCCGCTGAAAATACCCAGCAAAACAAACACCCCGATCAGAATCAGCACGTCATGGATCAGCGCGATCACCGCGCAGGCGCCAAATTTCCATGAGGAAACTGGTCCCGAAATTTTACGAAAAGCGTAAGCCAGGTATAGGACAATCCCAATCATCACGATAATGACCGCCCAAACGGCCTTTTGGCGTAATTCGTTGCCAATGGTCGGGCCGATCGTGTCAAAACGCAGTTCTTCCAGAGCCCCGAATTTATCCGAAAATATCTTCAAAAGAGAGGCTTTTTGGTCATCGTTGATTTCTTTGGTGCGGACAATCACTTGATTTTCGCCGGAAACCTGGACCGTGACATCCGACCACTCCGTGTCGCGCAAAGCATCTTTGACGCTGGACAAGGTCGGCGTCTGTTCGGTGAATTGCACCTGGACCATACTGCCGCCGGTAAAATCAATCCCCGGCTTCAGTCCGAAAATCAAAAACAAAATCAAGCTCACTCCCGCCAGGATGGCCGGGATCAAAACCCATATTTTACTGTACCTCACGAGAGAAAGCATGTCATTAGGACTTAGTTTCTTTTATTCCACGGTCGGCCGGCAAACGGCTGGTAAAATCAAACCAACCCAAATGTTTCTGCGCCGATTTGGTGGCAGCCAGCCGCAAGAACGAACGGGTAATGGTAATGGCGCTAAACATACTGACCGCCACCCCGATGCCGAGAGTCAGGGCAAATCCCTTCACCAGGCTGCTGCCGAAAGCGTATAAAATGATACAGGTAATAATAGAAGAAATATTGGAGTCCCGGATTGAACTCCAGGCCCCTTGGAAACCGGCCTCGATCGCCACTTTTAGATCACGCCCGGCGCGCAATTCTTCCCGTAGGCGCTCAAAAATCAAGACATTGGCGTCAACCGCCATGCCGATCGACATAATAAACCCGGCCACCCCGGCGAGAGTCAATGTCACCGGGATCAGCTTGAAAATTGCCAGCGCGATGATGGCATAAATCAACAACGCTAAGGTAGCCAGCAAGCCCGGCACCCGATAGTAGCCGATCATGAATATAGCCACGGCTAGCAAGCCGATCAAGCCAGCCACGATACTTTTCTGGACGGATTCCTGGCCTAGCGTGGCCCCGACTGTCTGCCGGCTGACTAATTCAATCGGCACCGGCAAAGCGCCCTGATTCAGGTTGCGGGCCAATTCTTTGGCTTCATCAATCGTGAAATTGCCGGTGATGACCGCATTGCCTTCGGTAATTTTTTCCTGGACCACAGGCGCGCTGATAATCACCCCGTCAATCATAATCGCCACCCGCTTGCCGACATTGCGTTCGGTAATTTCGGCAAATAATTTACGGCCCTCATCATCAAACTCCAGCGAGACTTGGGGCGAACCCATGCCCTGCTGTTCAAAAACTACCGAAGCGCGGGTCAAATTTTTGCCGCTGCGCCCCGTGGGGTTGAATTGCGGTTGCTGCACAGCGGTTAACTCAATTGGATTGCCCTCGCT
>CALEFQ010000111.1 GCA_937877125.1 uncultured bacterium
ACCGCTTGTGCGGGTCCCCGTCAATTCCTTTGAGTTTTAGCCTTGCGGCCGTACTTCCCAGGCGGAATACTTAAAGCGTTAGCTTCAGGCTCAAGGAGGGTCGAACTCCTCAAGTCAAGTATTCAAAGTTTAGGGCGTGGACTACTGGAGTATCTAATTCCATTCGCTACCCACGCTTTCGTCCCTGAGCGTCAGAACAAGTCTAGCACACCGCCTTCGCAAATGGTGTTCTCCCCGATATTAACGGATGTAACCCCTACACCGGGAATTCCGTGTGCCTCTCCTTGTCTCTAGTGGATTAGTTTCAAACACAGCTCCGAAGTTAAGCTTCGGAATTTAATGCCTGACTTAACCCACCGCCTGCGGACGCTTTACGCCCAATAATTCCGGGTAACGCTTGAGGTCTCTGTATTACCGCTGCTGCTGGCACAGAGTTAGCAACCTCTTATTCCTCAGGTACCATCATTTATTTTTCCCTGAGAAAAGACCTTTACACCCCGAAGGGCTTCATCAGTCACGCGGCGTCGCTGCGTCAGTCGTTAGACCATTGCGCAATATTCTTATCTGCAGCCTCCCGTAGGAGTCTGGCCCGTATTTCAGTGCCAGTGTGGGGGTACACCCTCTCGGGTCCCCTACCGATCATCGCCTTGGTAGGCCGTTACCCTACCAACTAGCTAATCGGACGTAGGCTCTTCCCTTTCCGATAAAACTTTAAGTGAGAATGACTTTCGTCCCCTCACTCTCATCGAGTATTGCTCCCGCTTTCGCGGGGTTATTCTCGAGAAAGGTATAGATTACCAACGTGTTACTCACCCGGTTGCCATCCCCACACTCAAAGCGAATTTTCTTTTAGAAACCGCGCTTTGAGTGTGGGGGTTGGACTTGCATGACTAAGACACGCCGCCAGCGTTCACCCTGAGCCAGGATCAAACTCTCAAAAATAATCGAAGCAAATTTTTGACCTAAGACATTTATAGTCCCAGGTCCTTTGACCGAGCGGCCAAAGGAAATTCGCTCGTTTTAAGTCGGCACTTAGTGCAGGACTGAACTTGCGCCAGTATGCTGACTTGTTATTCAAGAGAATAAATAGGCTCTTGGATATATCCTAATGTCTTGGCCCGAAGGCTAGAACATTAGGGTTGGGATAGTCTTGGTAAAACCAAAACTATTAATTAATTGACGTCCCGCTCAATCACCTAACTAAAATGATCAAGCTGGTTATTCAATTGTGAAAGTTCTTGGCGTCCCATAAGCATCCGTTACATTCATTCAATGATTCTGGAGATGGGACAGCAAGAGCCTTCAAATTTTTCAGGCTGGAGCTTTCAAATTGTCTAAGGTCTATGGTCTTTAGTCTATAGACAACAACGAGCAAAAAAAAGCAGACCTGATATTTCAGGAGCTTATGTTTCACCCGAGATAAATTTATGAGGGTTCTACGGCTCAGCCACGAGCGCGCAGATCGTAAATTAGGAAAAGGTCGTTGCTCTTAGATAGAGTATCCTCGCGCCTGTTCTAGGGTCAGGGCGGAGACTTTTATAAGAGAGAAAAACTAATCAGTACTGCTGATACTACACTAATCGTAAAATGATGTCAAGAGAAAGCCGGTACACAGGTTATAAACAATCCAATTGGCTTTATTTAGCCATTTTTGAGCGCCAGTCGGCGATTTTTCCGTGATGGCCGGTTTTCAGGATTTCCGGGATTGACCAGCCTTGAAAAATTTCCGGCTTAGTATATTGCGGATACTCCCGACTTCGCTCCTCGCCCTTCGACGAGCTCAGGACTCGGGGTTTTGTCGGACCGGCTACTTGGCTGGCGGTATTGTAGGATTCTTCTTTTAGCGATTCTTCGTTTCCGAGCACGCCGGGAATTAGCCTGGACACCGCGTCGACGACCGTCATGGCGGGCAATTCCCCTCCGCTTAAGACGTACGGCCCGACCGATATTTCTTCGTCGCATAAATTATCGGCAACTCGCTGATCCACGCCCTCGTAACGTCCGGCAATCAGGACCAAGTGATCCAATTTTTTATATGATTCCGCCATGGCTTGATTGAAATTTTTCCCGCGTGCCGAGAGCAACGCAATTCTGCGATTGGGCAGTTGATCCAGTTTTTCTTGCTTAATGGTGTTATAGATCGGTTCCACTTTCATAACCATTCCCGCTCCCCCGCCATAGGGGGTATCGTCAACTTTACGGTGTTTATCGGCGGTATATTTTCTGATATCGTAAATTTTTACTGAGATTTTATTTTCCTTTTGTGCCCGCGCCAAAATCGACTCTTTAAAATAAGAATCAAACATGGCGGGGAAAATGGTGAGGATATGAAAAGTCATAATTCAAAATAAATAATGCAAAATTAGTATTTCAATAGTTGCCGGGAGAGTTTGCGGTAATCAGCCGGTTTATTATGAAAACGCCAATCGACGTGCTGGGTTAAGCGGTGGCAAAGGCGGTAGAATTGCTGACCAGATAGGAATGGCGGTAGGTTCAGCTTCCGGGCCAGGGTGCAGAGCTCTGTTTTGTCATAATCTTGTTTGGCAGAGGTAGTTTGCTTTTCTACTTCCAGATAAGCAATCTTACCGGCGCGAGCCAGGGTGACCATAATTCCAGGACGGAAGCTGAAATCGTAGGACTCGCGTTCGCCGACCTTCATCTCGAAATCGAGTTCAGCAAAGATTCTGGTTAGACCGAGAAATTGGTCGGGAGAGATTTTCTGGGTTACCTCGGTGCGATTATGAGCGTGCCAATCCCCTTTTTTCATTACTACTTCCGTTCTTTGTTTAGTAGTTCGAATGCGAATATCAATTTTATGGTGGCCGATTTTACCGAAGCACATGACTGACAGGCGTTTGGTATGCTTCAAAAACTTTCCATGAAGCCGGAGATGGTCTAGTGTTTTAGCAAATTGGCGAGACGGGATCTCGCAGCGGAGTTCAAGTTCAATCGGAGGCATAGGAAATAATTAACAAGTAACAGATAACAAAATCGAGCTAACGACTAGTTTTCTTTAGTTCGTCGCGAATTTCGGTGAGCAATTTCTGGTCAGTAGTTAGTTTGGCAGCATCTTCTTTCTTGGGTGTGATTCGGTTAGCCATTTTTACGATGATAAAGATTACTAAGGCGATAATCAGGAAATTGATCAGTGCCTGCAGGAAACTTCCATACTTGATGGCTACTCCGGGCATAATCACCCATTGTAAATCAGAGAAATTAATGCCTTGTAGCAGGGCCCCGATTGGGGGCATGATGATGTCATTGACCAGCGAAGTGACAATTGCCCCCATCGCTAGACCGATGATGACTCCGACCGCCATGTCGAGGACATTGCCTTTCATAATGAAAGACTTGAATTCATCGATGAATTTCATAGGTTTATTATTAGTCAAATTATCTTTACTTTAATTATATCCTTTTAAATGTAAAGCAACAAATTTTAAGTCAAAAGTCAAAAACCAAAAGTCAAAAATACGATCAGTAAACTTTTTACTTTTGACATTTGACTTAGTTCTAAACCAAAACCCCCTCCTTCGACTCCCCCGCTGTTGGCGGGGTCGCTCAGGATGGGGTTTGGAGTATAGTGTGATATTTCTCTATTTAGATATTGAGATCATCCACTACTTCCGAAGCATTCTTGGAAGATTTCTCACCGCGCGGGGCTTTCGGAACATGGGTGGATCCTTCCGGTTCGTGAATCTTCAGATTCACACGAGCGTTGTTTTTGGCGCCGATAACGCGAAGCAAAGTCCGGATGGACTTGGCGGTGGCGCCGGAACGACCGATGACTTGACCCATGTCTTCAGGGTGCACGTGGAGCGTGATCAGCACGCCCATTTCATCGATCTTGCGTTCGGTTTTGACATCGTCAGGGTGATCAACAATGCTCTTGACCACGTACTCGACGAATTCTTGGTCGTGTTCTAGCTTGGCCATTTCGGTAAATATTACGGATAAATCAGGTTGTGGGCCTTTCCCTGACCATAAAAAGGGAGAAGGACAACTTGATAAAAGTATAGCAAAAATACTAGATTTGTCAAACCAAATAAATATCGGTTGGCTACCAGGAGGCTCGGGCTGCTAAATAATGACCGATTGGTATCACTCAGAGCGATTTTCTTAAATAAAAAGGGCGGCCGATCGGCCGCCCGGAGGTATCTATTTTTTGGTTGCTGGTTTGGGTGCTTCCTTCGGAGTTCCTTCTTTTTTGACCTCCGCCGGTTTGGCTTCGGCTTTCGGCCCCTCGGCTTGGCTCGGGGCGGGTGCTGATTTAGCGGCTTTGGCCTTTTCGGCCGCGGCGGCTTTGTCTTTTTCGATTTGGGCTTTGCTTTTCTTGGGATTCGTGGGGGTATATTTGACACGGTCTACCTTTTTGACCAAGCCTTGTTTGACCAGCAGGTCACGGGCGGTGTCACTGCACCCGACGCCCTTTGACAGCCAATATTTAATCCGGGCTTCGTTAATTTTAAGAGCGGCGGGTTCGGTATTGGGATCAAAACTTCCTAAAATTTCCAAAGCTTTGGCCTTGGGTGATTTAGTATGGTCAGAAACAATGACCCGGAAAGTGGCGTAGTTCTTCTTGCCGACGCGGGCGAGACGAATCTTTAACATAGGGATATCGAGCGTGTTTAGTGGTTAACTTTGGTTATCTTAATGGGAAAGTGACGAGATGTCAAGGGAGTAAATTTAAAGCTCAAAAAATAAAATTCAAAATAAATTTAAAGGCAAAAATTTAAAGCTAGTCGCATGAGGGTTTTTGAATCTTAAGCTTTAAATTTCTTTTATATTTTAAGCTTTTGATTTTGAATTTTTACTGAGCTATTTCCTCCGCTTTTTCCAGTTTGATCGACAAAATCTTGGAGACGCCGTTGCGTTCCATGGTCACGCCATAAAGGATGCCCGCCTGGCGCATAGTTTCTCGGTTGTGAGTGATAACGATAAATTGGGTTTGGTGCGCCAGCTGTCCGAGAATTTTGGCGTAGCGGCGGGAATTAGCTTCGTCCAGCGCGGCGTCAACTTCATCCAAGACCACAAACGGGGAAGGATTATTGGTGATAATAGCCATCAGGAGGGCGATGGAGGTCATCGTCTTTTCCCCGCCAGAGAGCATATTGATATTTTTCATTTTTTTGCCCGGTGGGACGGCGGAAATTTCAATGCTTTCCACCAGCTGTTCCTTGGTTTTGGCTTCATCATCCTCGTCTTTGATTTCTTGCATGTGCCGAACCAGCGACAATTTGGCTTCTCCCCCGCCGAACAAAATTTGGAAATACCTGGCGAATTCGCGATTGATTTTTTCGAAAGACAGTTCGAATTCTTTTTTAATTTTCAGGTCCAGCTCTTTGATAATTTCTTTCAACTTTTCGGCTGCTTCGCGCAAATCGGTCGACTGGGTGTCGAGGAAGCTGACCCGCTTATCCAGATGCTGATGCTCTTCGATGACCGAGGGGTCGATCTGTCCGATAATCTCCAGCTGACGTTTATTTTTGTCTATCTTATTATGCAGGGAAATTTCCTCATCTTTGGACAGGGTGCGGTGTTTCTTGTCTTCCGCGAGTTTTTTGATGGCGGCGGCTTCCGAGCCTAAATCATTGAGCATCTCGCGGTCGATATCCTCGCGCCGGGTCTGGTGCTTGGTGCGCTCGATCTGGATTTGGTTTTGCTCCTGGCGTTTCAGGTTAAGTTCGTTTTGCCGATCGCGGTAGCGTCGTTCCAGGGTGAAAATCCCTGCCCGAGCGGCCTGGTCTTTGACGTTGAAATCTTCCAGCGCTTTCATGGTGGCGGCCACGGCCTTTTCCGCCGGGTTTAGGTGTCCGACTAGTTCCTTTTCCCGCTGCAGCAGATTGGCCAGATTCTTGCTCAAGCCGGAAGAGGTTTTTTCCGAGGCGGTCATTTTACCGGCGATAATATCGCGATCCAGCTGCAAAATTTTTATTTGATTCCGAACAGAATATTTAATTTGTTTGATGTATATATTAATTTACAAAATGTATTATTTGCTTTACAAAAAGTAAAGTATATTATTCAAAATGTAACTATAACTTAACATAAGTGAGGCTGATGAAGAACCGTCTCAGGGTATACCGTACCATGACCAATCTCACGCAGGGGGAGTTAGCGGAAAAGCTAGGCATCACCCGGCAGACGGTGATCGCCATCGAGAAGGAACGGTACGATCCCTCTCTGGAGCTGGCGTTCAAGATGGCCAAGTTCTTCTGTGTGTCGATCGAGGACATCTTTCAGTATGAGGAGGTCTGAACCTCCCATCACCGAAGCGATCCCAGGTAGACCTCTGTTCGATATTTCAAGTGCACAGATCCGTTTTCCTGATGCTCTGAGAAAACCAACTCCACCGCCTCCATGAGCGTTCTGAACGACGGGTCGTCCGGTCGCGGACAGTAGGATGAGGAACGCAAACGTCCTTTGAGGCTGGTCAGATCGAGACTCTGGTCGTTCCCGAACTCGTGGTATTCGTATACGCCATCGAAGAACGAATCGATCCTTCTCTTCT
>CALEFQ010000112.1 GCA_937877125.1 uncultured bacterium
AAAAACAAAAGCTCGCTACATAGTGCCCTCGGTGGGATGCTTCGGCAGGCTCAGCACAGAGCAATACTGACTAGCTTTCGCTGTCCATCTTGCCCATCCTGAGCTTGTCGAAGGATGGTGCCCTCGGTGGGATTTGAACCCACACGCCCTTACGGGCACAGCCCCTCAAGCTGCCGCGTATGCCAATTCCGCCACGAGGGCACAATAACTTTCGAAGTGGGCCAAGGAAAGTTTACCCGACCAAGTTCGACTGTAGCGAAAAGAGTCGGGCCAGGGGTAAAAAAGCCAAAAACTAAAATCCAAAAGTAACGACGGAATTCCCTAAAACTAATCCTGATGCCCAAACTATTTCTTTTCTTCTTTAGGTTTTTCCACGGAGACCGTTTCGGCTTTTTTAGCCTCGGCTTCCGCTTTGGCTTTGGCCGCTTCTTTGGCTTCCCGCTCCTTCTTTATGGCCGCGCGACGTTCGTCCTCAGCTTTTTTCTTTTCGCGCTCTATTTTACGTTGCTGGTCGATTTGGGCTGCTCGTTTTAAGTATTTTTCATGTTGCTCGGAATCTTCTTTGACCCGGATATCACGCTTGCGAATGTAGAAAAGCTTAGCCCGGCGTACCTTGGAAGTTTTTGTGACTTCAATTTTATCTATCGCGGGCGAATGAAGCGGAAAAATTCTTTCCACACCGACCCCGTTGGAAACCTTACGAACGGTAAAAGTTGCGCTCTGGCCCCGGCCCGCGTGCTGGGCAATGACCAGTCCTTCAAAAATCTGGACACGCTCTTTATCGCCTTCTTTGACTTTTTGATGGACTTTTACCGTCTGGCCCGGTTTTATTTCCGGAACTTCCCGGCGCTGGTTTTTGGTAAATTCGTTGATTTTCTGGTAACTCATAGAAAATAAGTAAAAAGTTAAAAGTCAAAAGTCAAAACGATTGGCACGTTTTCACTTTTCACTTTTCACTTCTGGTCGGTAATTTCCGGAGAATGATTTCCGCGATCTGGTCAGGGGTCTTATCATCAGTTGAGACTACTAGATGGTAAACCGAAAGATCATTTATGTCAATGCCGTAGATCTTTTGATAACGTTCCTGATCCAGCCGGTCCCGGCGCGTATTTTCCTGGCTCGCCTGCTCGACACTGATCCGGTCGCGCTCGGAAATTCGCCGAGCCTGGGTTTCCGGTTTTACCTCAAGAAAAACCCCGAAATATGGCTGTTTTTCCCGCTGGAACAAGTATGGAATCGTACGCGACTGGACGATCTTGTCGCCGCCCCGGATCGCGGTCATCACCCGTTCGTCGATTTCCCGGTCGATTTCGTGATGAGTATCTCGGTACCGCCCGAATTCTGCCAGTTCCATCTTCCGTTCTCGCGCCGCCGCCCGGAACATTTGTCCGACATCGACCGCCGGCAATTGTAATTTTTCCGAAAGCTTTTTGATGATAGTTGATTTGCCGCTGCCCGCGCGGCCATTGACGATAATTGGAACCATATCTTTAACGTAAAATGTAAAACGCAAAACGAAAAAATATAGAAATTTTACGTTTTACGTTTTACGTTTACAAAACGAATCTATTATCCACCGGGACCTCGTACTCGCGCCAGGTACGACCCAAATCTCGAAACCTGATTTTCCAGGCCAAGAGCATCAACGGCCCGACCTGGTCGCGCCGGCCGTAAAGAGTATCGCCGACTATCGGATGCTTCAGGGCTGAAAAGTGAACACGCAGCTGGTGCATCCGCCCCGTTTGGGGACGCGCTTCCACCAACGTGCGATCGGCGGTTTTTTTCAGCACGCGATAAATAGTCTTGGAAAATTTTCCCTCGGCGTCATCCCCCAGTTCTCGCTTGACCGGAACATGCGTCGCCCGTTTCATAAAACCCTCGATCACCCCCTGATCCTGGTCCAAACATCCTTCCAGCAGCGCCAAATATGTTTTCTCTACTTGATGATTTTTAAACTGGCTTTTTAAATGGTCATAGCCAGGATTCGTCCGGGCCACGAGCATGATTCCAGCCGTCTCCTTGTCCAGTCGATGCACGATTCCCGGACGCAGGGGATCTTCGCCTACTTTTTTGATTTCCGGGTACCGGGCAACAAGTCCGTTGGCCAAAGTCCCGTCCGGGTTTCCGCTGCCAGGATGAACCACTAGCCCCATCGGCTTATTGATCACCAAAAAGTCAGTTTGTTCATCAATCACGGCAAACTCGATTTCACCCTGCGGCCGCAACTCTGGTTCTTGCTCTTCGATCGAAAATACAATTTTCTGGCCACTTTTGACCTCGCGGGATGCTTTGACCGACAACAAACCGTCAATAGTAACTCTCCCAGCCGCGATAAAACCTTGGATAATCGAGCGGGTATAGTCTTTAGTTTTATCCGCTAAAAACTTATCCAGCCGCTGGCCCGATTCCTCCGCCGAAACATTAAAAGTGAATTTTTTCATCACTAAAAATTATAAGATA
Source organism: uncultured bacterium (assembly GCA_937877125.1). GTDB lineage: Bacteria > Patescibacteriota > CALEFQ01 > CALEFQ01 > CALEFQ01 > CALEFQ01. Next base: position 2,461 of record CALEFQ010000112.1, read on the forward strand.
TTTCAATCCTTAAGACAAGGCTATCTTGACATACAGCGCCAGCGTGATATTATTTAAAGTCTCGCATTAACGCGAGTAAATTTTCCAGGAGGCAGAATATGAATTTGTCTAAGTGGCAAGAGTCCGAACCGATTGGCAGGCTACTACGCGAAATCGACGAAGTTTTTCAAGAAAATAGCTTCGTCGACATTGACATCGACCTTGGCAGTAATGAAGAAAAAGTCGGCGAAATGAACGACTTCGAAAAAGCACTATTAACTTTGATCGAAAGGAAAAAAGCTACTATCGAAAAAATCCGACGCCCGGCCCAGACCAAATTAATGCCACAAGCCGAGAACGTAGAAATTGCCCGGACAGAGGTGGAGGTGGAATGGCTGACAGCAACCATGTGGAATCAAATAGAACTGAGAACAGCACTTTTTAAAACTCCCCTGGGCATACGAGAAGGGTTTCGGATAGTCAAGATTCAAGAACCGGGCATCGGCCGAGAAATCCCGTGGGCAGCCTTTGTCCTCCGAAAATCACCAAGACCCTAATTATTTGCCCCTAAACCACAGGCGACTCCGGTTGCCTGTTTTTTGTTTTAAGTCAAAAGTCAAAGATCAAAAGTCAAAAAATTTTGAAATCTTGCTGTGATTATATTGCTGAAATAAAATTTGATGTTCCATGCGCTAAATCGTTTTTGACTTTTGACTTAAAACAAAAAACCTCCTCTTTTAACTGGCCCGGTTAAAACGCAAGGAGAGCTTGCTATCCAGCAGGAGTAAATCCTTTACCGGAAATCACCGGACCATGTAAAAAAGGAGGTCGCGAAACAAAGATGATTTTAAAAACCCGCGGCGGGTTATATTTGTCTGGTTTGAAATTTAGGCAAGTGTAGCAGGAATGTTAGGGAGTGTCAACAACTTAGCAGGGTATTTGGTCGTTGGTCTTTGGTCTTTAGCCATTATTATAAGCTTTTCTTGCTAAAAACTAAAGACAAAAGACTAAAGACTATATAAGGTTTGGCGCTCCGAACGCACGCGGCGCCGGAGCGCCTCCGTTCTCAATTTCTCAAGAACAGAGCATTGTATCACAATAACTATAATCTGTCAAGGGGCCAGTCCTAGCCCCTAATTTAAGCAACAGAATAACTCTTTTTTAATTTTTTATCCGCTTCATAATCACTGCCAAATCATCGCTATAGATCATCTCCCAATTCGAATCATTTTTGAGGACTTGGACTAGGGGTCGGGACGGAGCCAGGAAAAGAAAATTTATGTCGTATTTATCTAAAACCTCGGCCGCGCCCGCGTGAAAGTTAGCCGTTTCCACAAATTCTTGGAGCAAGTTTTTACCGTCTCTTTTCCAGTGAGCAGTTCGCCCGTCAGTAAAAACCGGATACTCCGGCGCCTGCCAGATAAGATACCCGCCCCAGTTATATTCATTGAACATATTCCCGGATAAGCGCAAATTTTTCAATTCGCGCACGGCGCTAACCGGAATATCGGCCGCCGCGAAAATTTCGTTTTGATTGAAACTCCGTTTGGCTGTTTGACCAAATTGCCCGATTGCGAAGACGCTTAAGACCGCTACCGCCACCAGTCCGATGAAAATCGCCCGGTTTCTCACGATCGGAATAAAGAACTGATCGAAAAATTGTCCGGCGCCAATCATAAAGAAAGGCAAGGTAATCACCACGAAAAGCGGGATATGCCGCAGGCTTATCAGGGCCGCCAGCAGAAAAATGATAAATAACGTAAATTGCGCTAAGTCAATTTTGGCTCGGCGTAAGAAAAAAGCAATTAGCCAGGCACAAAGATAAATACCGAAAACAATACCGTAGGTCTGGGTGATATCCGGCGCCAGCCATTCTGTTATCTCGCGAGTCCCATAATGATCAAGCACGGTGCGATAAACCTCAAGGTAAATCCGCCAGCCATATGGATTTATTAGTGTCGCGGCAAAAGACACCGGGAGCATCCAGGCCAGACGTTTGATCGCCAAAGACGCCAGGGTATTTTTTTCCTCCGCCAACCAAAACTTCCCCTTTTTTATCAAAACCGACCGCTTAATTGACTCTAATATGAGTAGAATAATGAAGAGGCTTAGACCCACGGGGAAACTGGCATGCAGATTAGCCCAGGCCAAAAAAATGAAAGGAAGCCAGTAAATAGCCCGCGAGGCGGGATTGCGGCGCAGTTTTTGAAAAATTATGAGCACTAAGCAAACCGCCACCAAGGTCAGTAACTGCGGCCGCACCCCGGCATAAAAAGTCACCACTCCGGCACCGCCGACTCCGATCATCAAATTCTGGTAAAACGGCAACGGCGAATCCAAGGTCTTGGGAACCAGATAGGCGAAAATTAACACCATAAGTCCGGCGAAAAGAAGGCTCAACAAAAATGGTCCGCCTAGGTTATAGAGCTGATATAAAACCACATTGGTCAGCCATTCATGATCAATCCACCTGAAATCGGCGAAGCTATGGGTAAACCAGTCCACCTGAGGGACCTCGCCTCGAGATAGTATTTGCTCGCCCGTCCGCAAATGCCAGCCGATATCCGGATCATCCATCGCCTTAAACCCGAAAACAAAGATAAGAAACAAACACAGAACGATCAAAATCGCCTGAAACAAGCGCTGATTCTTGAATTCGGACATGATAAGGGAAGGCATATTCGTGAAGTATATCACAAAATTTAAAGCTAAAAGCTTAAAATTTAAAAGAAATTCAAAAAAACGGCTTAAAATAACTCCTGCTATAATTTTAGCTTATAATTTACCTTAGATTTAGGTTTTGAGCTTTAATTTTTCATGCCAGTCGTATCCTTGACTTCATATCACTCCCAGCCTATAATGCCCTGATTGTGAATATCAATTATACATTTTTTGGCTTATTTAAGCCATTTTTTATTGGAATCGCGATCTTTCCCTTGACAAAATAGCCTAGATATGATAAGATGCCGGGTTCTGTAAAACGCTCGGTATCGATTACCGGGCTTTTTTAGAGCTTAACTTAGCGAAACGATTTGATTCCCTGTTACTGATTCCGTTGGCCAGGGGTAAATCAGTCGTTCAATCATCAAACATATTAGAAAACTAGTAACCGCCATCGGCTCAGTTTTCTGCATCTTATACTTCCAATTTCCGCTGCTTGCCATGAACCAGGCCTTTGCCGCCGAACTAGGCAAAGGACCGCAGGAATTCGGCGTCGATTATAACGCTTATGAAAACCGGAAGACCCTCGCCGAGATCAAGCAACTGATGCGCAAGAAGCAATATGAAAAATTGGCGTTACAGCGCCAGCAAGAACGCCAAGCGCTGGAAGAACAGCGCAAGGCGACCCGCTTGGCTCAAATCGCCCGCGGGGAATTGCGCGACATCCCGGTTGAAGACATCCGGGTCGTGCAAACGCTTACCGGTAATTTTACCGCCTATACTCCCAGCGTGGATGAGTGCGACGGCGATCCGTGGCGCACGGCCTCGGGAACGACTCTTCACTACGGGACCATTGCCGCCCCGCCGCAATATGCCTTCGGCACTTTAATCCGTCTGCCAGACTATGATCCAGATATGATCTTTCGTGTCGAAGACCGCGGTGGCGCCATCAAAGGCAATCACTTCGATATCGCCCTGCTTTCCAAAAAAGAGGCTTTCGCCTTCGGGCGCCGCCCGCTGAAAGTAGAAATTATCGAAATCGCGGGTATTCGCTAAAATCTGAAAACCCCCGGATTCGTCCGGGGGTTTTTGTTTGGAAACTATTCTTTAGCGGCCTTGATTATCTCCAGATGATCAAAAGCCAGCGGCGGTAATTCGTCCAGGGGAAACCAGGCAACTGCGGCCGCATCATCACCAGATTTTAACTGCCCGGTCGCTTCTATTAAAAAAGGAACTGAAACGCGCTGCTCAAAACGACGAGGACTGCTGAATACCGGTAATTGACGCCAGCGCGTCGCCACCAACCCGGTCTCTTCTCGCAATTCGCGCCGGACTGCTTCAGCCACCGTTTCGTCCCATTCAACCATGCCGCCCGGCAATGCCCAGCATCCCTGATCCGGATCGATCCGACGTTTGATTAATAAAACCAGGCGCTGCCGAAAGACAACAGCATCAACCGCCAGACCGCGATTGATGTAAAGTCCGCAACGGCACTTTTTAATCGTCATGATTTTTATAATTATTATTTTACCTTAACAAAATTTCGCTGGACCGGCAACGTCTCATTGACTTAAGCTCTCTTTCCTTGTATTATTTTTCTGTCTGCTCCGCTTATAAAGGCCAAGGGCTTAAGTCTCAGGTTGTTTGACATTTAGCATCGGCGTGGTAGCCAAGTGGCTAAGGCAACGGTTTGCAAAACCGTCATTCGCGGGTTCGACTCCCGCCCACGCCTCCACTCTGCTTCGCCCCGTCGAATCGGCAGGCTTCGCAGAGTTTAACCATTAACGAAAGGAGGGCAATGTATTACGTTTATCTATTAAGAAGTACGAAACAATCAAATAAGATCTATGTTGGATTCACAGCCGATCTGGCAAGAAGATTGGCACAGCATAACAATGATCTCAATCAGTCAACTAAAACATTTCGTCCTTGGAATATGGAAGTTTACGCGGCATTTCGAAATAGATACCTAGCAGAAAAATTCGAAGCATATTTAAAGCAAGGCTCTGGCCATGCGTTTGCCAAAAAACATTTTTTTGGCGAAGCTGGCCTTGGCCTACGTAGCCCCGAAGGGGCGGAGTAGGCCTCCGTGGCGGAATTGGTATACGCGTCAGACTTAAAATCTGATGGCCTTAATCGGCCTTGTGGGTTCGAGTCCCACCGGAGGCACCATACCGTCGCCAGGCGACGGAAGATCAAAATCAAAATTTCAAAGTTCAAAGGAAATCGAAATTTAAAAATTTAAACTCTCGAAATCCGGTTTTAATTTTTGATATTTAAAATTCCTTTGATTTTGAGCTTTGGATTTTGAAATTCCCCCGATACTGCTCGGGGGTCGTAGCCTCGTAGCTCCCTACTTTGCACTCTCTTCGTCCCCCTGCGCTTTGCTGCTCAAAGCTTCGGAGGACTTCGTTCGCGCTTCGTAGGGCAGGTAGCTGTAATAATTCAGCACGGCCTGCCCTACGAAGCTCCGAGTGAAACAAGGAGCGTAGTAGGGCCTCGTAGCTCAGTTGGATAGAGCGTCGGCCTCCGGAGCCGAAGATCAGAGGTTCGAATCCTCTCGAGGTCACCACCTTGTAACTAAAATATAAAATGTGCCGGCCGGAGTTTATCCTCCGAAGTCCCGCCGCTGGCGGGACGAAGGAGGAGAGCCGAAGATCAGAGGTTCGAATCCTCTCGAGGTCACCATCCTTCGACAAGCTCAGGATGGAGGGACTTTGCCGCCAAGACATATTAGTTCTTCCCGTGCTAAGCTCGTCGAAGCATCCTCCCTGCCCTACGAAGCCCCGAGTCATCGAGGGGCGTAGTAGGGTCGAGGTCACCATCCTTCGACAAGCTTAGGATGGAGGAACTTTGCCGCCAAGACATATTAGTTCTTCCCGTGCTAAGCTCGTCAAGCATCCTCCCTGCCCTACGAAGCCCCGAGTCATCGAGGGGCGTAGTAGGGTCGAGGTCACCATTTTGTACAATATATTAAATATGATGGTGTACCGCCCCCTATGCCGAATCCTGTGCCGGACACTATCTGAAGAATTTAAACTTAAAACAACCTCGCGGTTGTTTTTTGTTTGCTGAACTATTCATATTAATGAAAATGCCCGCAAGTACTTCCCGATAAATCGGTATAGTGCCTCGCGGGCAGGTTGTTTGGGCGGATGCCCTGATCATTAACCACCAGCCATTTCTTCCTCCTTACTAACCAGGAGTTTTAAGTTGTCCACCTTCACGTCAACAATCGTTGCTGGCGTGATGAGTCGATCTTAGCACTTTTATTTAAGTTGTCAAGGGCTGACGCCTCCGGTAATTTTTTAGGCTTCAGCTTGGCTTTGGCTATGACTTGGGGAAGCTTTCGGAAATCCGATTCAATATCAGCTCGTAAGGCCCCGCGATAGAGCGCCGCCGCCGGATGGTAAATCGGATAGTACACCTGGCCTTTTACCCGGAATGGCTTGCCGTGGTCGCGCGAAATAATCCGATCGGGCACAAACCGATTCAGCGAATGGCGCCCGAGCGTCACGATCACCGCCGGCTTGATGACGGCGATTTGCCGAAACAGATAATTAGTCGTGCAAGTTTCCACTTCTTCCGGCAACGGATCGCGATTTTTGGGAGGCCGACACTTGACCACGTTGGCGATAAAAACATCGGCGCGTTTCCAACCGATCATTTCCAAAAGCTGAGACAAGTACTTCCCGGCCGCCCCGACAAACGGACGCCCCTGTAAATCTTCTTTTTCTCCCGGGCCTTCGCCGATAAACATAACTTCCGCCCGCGGATTCCCTTCGCCAGGAACAGTCTGGGTCCGCCCCTGGTGCAAGCCGCATTTTCGGCACTGCGCTATTTCTTTGGCGATATCATTCAGATCCATATTTTTTTAATTTCTCGATATCTAATTTTACCTGATCGGATGGCGTCTCGACAATAAAATCCTTGCCAACCAGTGTTTTTTGCCTGAGCAAAAACTTAAAGCCAGCCGCGCCGATTTTCCCCTCTCCGATATGGGCATGGCGGTCTTTGTGCGAGCCGATCTCCCCCAAGGAATCATTGGCATGAATCAAAAATAGTCTTGACAGGCCGATTTCGCGATCAAGCTCCTTAAGCATTACCCGAATCCCGGCCGGAGTCCGCAAATCATAGCCGGCGCCAAACGCATGCGCGGTATCGAGGACTATACCGATTTTGCTCTCGGCCCATCCGGACTGATCAATAATTTGCCCGATTTCCTTAAGGTTATTGCCCACCTCCGTGCCCTGTCCGGCTGTAATTTCTAACAATAGTTTTGTCTTGGATTTATCGATTTTTTTTATTTCTTTCAAACCCGCGACCACGCGCTTAATTCCGGCCGCTATTCCCCGCCCCATATGGTGCCCGATATGCATGACAAAAAAATTACTGCCGATCTTGTCCGCCAAGGCCAGATCCGTTACGATCGAGATAATCGACTGCCGCCAGAGCTTCTCAACCGGCGAAGCTAAATTGGTATAGTAAGGCGTATGAATATAAAAACTGCGGATGCCGTATTGACGCCGCAGTTCCGTGGCTCGCTCAATTTCCCGATTCAGGGCCGCCGGGGCAAGCTTGCCCAAGGCTGATCCGCGCCCGCGCGGATTACGGGAAAAAATCTGGAAAGTGGTCGCGCCCAAATCGTGCGCCGCTTCAACGGCACCGATAAGGCCTTTAGCGATAGTAACATGAGCGCCGATATTCATATAATAATATCCAATCACAAATAATAAATATTCAATAAATCACCAAATTCCAATTTCCAAACGATATAATCAACTTGGTAATTGGAGCTTGGATTTTATTTGATATTTATTATTTGTGATTGGATATTAGACTGGTTATTTAACGCAGGCTTTCTTTAATCTCCCAAACACTTTCCGGTTCAGCATCATCGACCGCAAGTAATGTCGGTAGTCTTCCGTGTCAAAATGTTCCAGTAATTTCGGCTGGTCCTTATACATCTGGCCGTAAGCTTCTTTGATTTTTTTGATCTCGTCGGTCAATTCTTTTTCGGCAACCGTGATTTTTTCCTTCTCCGCCACAGCCCGCAAAATCAAGCTGGCCTTGACGCGCTTGATGGCCGCCGGCTTCTGATCAGCCGCTAATTCTTCTCGGGTCTTTTTGATTGATTCCAAATACTTTTCAAAAGGCACGCCCTGCTGGCCCAGTGACTGTTCCATCTCTTCTACGATCTTGTCCTGCTCCGACTTTATCAAAACGTCAGGGAGTTCCACCTCGGTTTTCTTGATCAATTCGTTAACGATCGCCATCTCCAAGCGGTTTTCTTCTTTATGCTCTGCTTCGTGCTCCAGATTGTGTCGGATTTGGTGTTTCAATTCGGCCAAGGTCTTGAATTTACCAACCGAAGCTGCGAAAGCATCATTAAGCGCCGGAATCTCCGGCTCTTGAACTACTTTTACTTTGACGTCAAAATCGATTTCGCGATTGGCCAGATTCTTTTGGTAATAATCCTTGGGGAAAATTAGCGAGAATTTTTTAGCTTCATCCGCCTTCAGGCCGAGCAGCTTGTCCTCGAAACCCGGGACAAACTTGTTTTCACCTAAAATAACCGGGTGATTGACGCTTTTGCCGCCCTCAATGGTCACTTTGTTCAACTTAGCTTCAAAATCGACTTCGACTCGGTCGCCTTTTTTAGCCGGACGCTTGACCGTTAAAAATTTAGATCGGCTTTTTTGTAAATCAGCCAAAACTTTATTGATTTCCTTTTCATCAATTTTGACCGGCCGGCGTTCCATTTTTACACCGGTATAATCCGGCGCCGCCACGGTCGGCAGTACCGCCACGCGCGCCTTATAGACGAATTCGTTCCCGCGCGCGATTTTCTGCGGCTCGATTTCCGGCTGGCCGATGGCTTCAATTTTTTCCTGCTCGATGGCCTTAATGAAAGTATCTGGTACCGCTAGACGAACCGCTTCTTCAAAAACCTTGGCCGGGCCTAAATGGCGCTCCACCATGGATCGCGGCGCCTTACCAGGGCGGAAGCCTTCAATTTTTATTTCTTTAGCCAGCTGGGCGGCCGCGCGATCCAAAAATTTATCAAACTCAGCGGCCGGGATAGTGATCATTAATTCAACTTGGGATTGGGGCAGGTCTTTTTTATCAATTTTCATGACTTTGATTCAATTTGCTAATTAAAAAATCTTATGGTTGAATAGAAACACTCGAAAGGAGGTTTATATGGATATTGACACTAGATCAAACGGTCAGTTCATAACCGGCCTCATCAGTACCGCTCGAGGCTTATTCTTGAACTTTCCGCTGGCGGGTAGCGGCGAGGGCATGACCTTTCCGTATCCCAACACGGATCAGGTCGCGGCCCAGGAGATAATCCGAGCTTTAGAAGATGAATTTCCCGGCGATATCTTCGAAGCCGAAGAAGATTCTCTCTTGTACCGCATTAAGGTCATCGCCCCGAAACCGAAGGCAAACAGCCAACCAAGTTAACAGCCAGAGTATAACTTGATTTCTCGGCTAGGTCAACGCAAACGGCGCCTCATTTGAGACGCCGTATTTTTATGCGCTTCTCCGAAAATTACTTTCCAGATTACAGAGTAAAGCTATCCAAGAGCTGTTGGAAATCGAGGGGGGAAGTTTCGTCCCGGCTAACCGTGAAAGTTATTACGACGCGCTGTTTCCCGTCGCTGTCATAAGGAATATATAACTTCCGACCGTTGGTAAAAGTCACATCCTCAAAACCGTCACGTCCGGCAACCTTGATCTCCCGGCTATTGCGCGGGAAAAGAGCCGCCTCTTTGTTTTGGACGCAAACCAGGATTGTTCCCTTCTGGCCAGTGCGGCTGGTAATTTCCGTGCAATCGTCAATTTTTTTGATCTCGACCCCGTCCATGAGAAAGCCGTAACCGTGTTGGTCATCGCGATATTCCACGGCAATCGTCTGCGCTTCCTCACTCGCCGGCTCTTCCGCCGCCGTCTGGGCCATAAAAATATCAGGATTGATCAGAGTATACTGCGCCATCAGGAAAGCGAAAATCAAGGCAATAGTGTTGATCACTTTGATTAAGGCGTTGAGCGCCGGACCAGCTGTGTCCTTGAAAGGATCGCCGACCGTATCACCGACTACCGCCGCCTTGTGCGCTTCCGAACCCTTGCCGCCGAAGGCGCCTTTTTCAATATACTTTTTGGCATTGTCCCAGGCCGCGCCGCCGGTCGTCATTTGAATCGCCAGCAATAAACCGGCCACGATCACTCCCGCCAATAAGCCGCCCAAGGCCAGGGGGCCGAGGATAAAGCCGACCGCGATTGGCGCCACCACGGCCAGAATCGCCGGAAAGATCATTTCCTTCTGCGCCGCGCCCGTGACGATACTGACGCACTGGGCGTAATCGGGCTTATCAACTCCTTCCATGATTTTCTTGGTGCGGAATTGTTCCCGGACATTTTCCACGACCTTAAAGGCCGCCCGGCCGACCGCGCGCATAGTATAAGCGCCGAAGAGGAACGGCAACACGCCGCCGATAAATAGGCCGACCAGAACTAAGGGATTATCAATGCTTAGATCCAACAGATTGTTTAAATTGAATTGTTCCGCCGCGCGGACGATTTCTTCGCGATAAGCGGCAAACAGCGCCAGCGCCGCTAACGCGGCGGACGCGATGGCGTAGCCTTTGGTCACCGCCTTAGTTGTGTTACCGACCGCGTCCAAAGCATCAGTCGTCTCGCGTACGTCTTCCGGCAAACCGGCCATCTCCGCGATGCCGCCGGCGTTATCGGTGATCGGGCCGTAGGAATCAACCGCCACCACCATTCCGGTCGTCGCCAGCATCGCGACGGCGGCAATAGCGATACCGTAAACTCCACCGAACCAGTAAGCCAGCAAGATGCTGATGACAATCAAAATTACCGGCCAGAAAGTGCTCTGCAAACCGACCGCCAAACCGGCGATGACATTGGTACCAGGACCGGTTTTGCTCGCTTCGGCAATATCCTTGACCGGGCGGAATTTTTTGGAAGTGAAATAATCGGTAATCAGCGTAATGACTACTGTGACCGCCAAACCGACCAGCGCTGCCCAGAACAAGCCCATCGGCTGATCGCTGTACCGGGTGATGAAATAGAAAGCGACGGCCGCGATCGCCGCGGTAATAAACGTCCCTTTGTAAAGAGCGCCCATGATGTTTTTGTTTTTGCCGAGGCGCACAAAGAAAGTTCCGATAATCGACGCGATGATTCCGGCCGCTCCCAAAATCAAGGGGAAAGTCACGCCGCCGGTGATCCCGACTCCGAGCAGCATTGCCGCGATCAGCGTCACCGCGTAAGTCTCAAACAGGTCCGCCCCCATGCCGGCGCAGTCACCGACATTGTCGCCGACATTGTCGGCAATCACCGCCGGGTTGCGCGGATCATCTTCCGGAATATTTTTTTCAACCTTGCCGACCAAATCGGCGCCGACATCAGCGGCCTTGGTATAAATACCGCCGCCGACGCGGGCAAAGAGCGAAATCAAAGACGCCCCAAAACCAAAGCCGATCAACAGCGATGCGTCCTGATAAAAATAGTAAAAAACCGCCACCCCGATCAATCCCAGCGCCACCACGGTCATTCCGGAAACGGCCCCGCCCTGGAAGGCCACGGCCAAGGCCTTTTTCATACCCTGCTTGGCCGATTCAGCCGTCCGGACATTAGCCTGGGTGGAAATATTCATGCCGACATAACCGGCCAGAGCCGAGAGAATCGAACCGCCCAAAAAGGCGACGCCGGTCTGCCAATTAATAGTCAGCCACAAAACCGCGGTGATAATCACGGCAAAGATCGCGATCACTTTATACTGCTTCTTGATATAGGCCATCGAGCCGGCGCGTACCGCCGCCGCGATTTCCTGCATTTTTTCCGTCCCCCGCGACAAGCGGCGGATGCGCAGAGATAAAACTAGCGCGTAAATCAAGGCGATTCCTCCCGCGATTAGAGCCCAAATTTCGATGTTCATATGTTCAGTCAAAAGTTAAAGGGCGAAAGTCAAAAGTGCCTTGCCCCGACTTTATTGATTAAGGTCTATTTCTTCTTACTTTCCTCCTTTTTCGATTTCTTTTCTTTCGGCGCTGCTGGTTTGCCTACGGCCGATTTAACCGGCTTCGCGTCGGCCTTTTCCTCCTTCTTGGCCGCGTCTTTCGGCTCTTCTTTTTTCCCTTCTTTCTTATCTTCTTTTTCGCCGAGCTTGGTAATATCAATCTTCCAGCCGGTCAGCTTAGCGGCGAGCCGGACATTTTGGCCTTCCTTGCCGATCGCCAGGGAAAGCTGATCTTCTTCGACTTCCACCACCGCCTCTTTGTGTTCGGAATCGAGATTTATCTTGGCGACCTTGGCCGGCGACAAAGCGTTGGAAATAAATTTTTTAGGATCTTCGTCCCAAGTAATGATATCGATATTTTCGCCGCCCAATTCCGCTTTGACCGCCTGGACGCGTGTCCCTTTTTGGCCAACGCAGGAACCGATCGGATCAACATTTTCGTCATTGGCTTTGACGGCCATCTTGGAGCGGGAACCGGCCTCGCGAACCAAGGCCTTGATTTCCACGGTCTTGGCGTATATTTCAGGGACCTCGAGCTCGAATAGTTTTTTTACCAGCCCAGGCGCGGCGCGGGAAACCAAAATTTCCGGTCCTTTGGGGCCAGTACGGACTTCATTTACAAAAACTTTATAGCGCTGTCCGATAGTGTAGCGTTCGCGGCGGATCTGATCCGGCGCGTACATAACGCCGACGGCGTTGCCCAAATCCATAAAAGCAGTCCGGCCTTCGACCCGTTGCACCGTCGCGTTGAGCACTTCGCCTTTTTTATCCTTGAACTCGTTGTAAATCGCATCGCGCTCGGCTTCGCGTATCCGCTGGATGATCACTTGTTTCGCCGTCTGGGCGGCAATGCGGCCAAATTTTGCTTCCTTCGGGGTAATTTCCTTGCGGATGATATCGCCTTCTTTTATCTCGCCCGACTCTCCCGTTACTTTTTTATAGCCTTCCAGTTTCTTCGCGTCCGCGATCAATACGTATTCGCGGGCCCTTTTTTCCATTTCTTCATCAATTTCTTTGACGATATTTTTTTCGTCATAAACCTTAAAATTCCCGGTTTTTTCATCAAGTTCCACCTTGATGTTTTGGTCGGGATTGCCGTAATCCTTGCGGAAAGCCGCCGCCAGCGCCGCCTCGATCGTGGTGATAACCACTTTGCGGTCGATATTCTTCTCGGCAACTAATTGGTTGATCGCTTCTAAAAAGTTTTTGCCAAACATGGTAGTTAAGTCAAAAGTAAAAAGTCAAAAGTAAAAAGTTCTGCAAACGAAACTTTTGACTTTTGATCTTTGACTTTTGACTTTAAAAGAAGCTAGAACGCCTGGTTCTAGCCACAAATGATCTGCCGGATTCGGAATAAACTTAGTATACCAGATTAATCGGTTTTGGCAAGGAAAATGAATTACCCCCGGTCGCAAAGGCGCCGGGGGCGTTGTCACAAGATGAGGCTGTTCGGCGATTCCTGTTTGATTTCCAGGATTCGCCGTTCCGAGACCGAGATGACCATTTCCGTCCAGGTGAGCTGGAAATGCGCCAGGGACAGCGTCGGAGAAACGTCGGGAAATAGTTCCAGTCTTTTCACCCAAGCGCCGGTCGATATCCGCCCGCTCCAATTCCCATCGGAAGCCGGTTTGACCCGAAGCTCGGCCAGGTGTGAATGCCCGTTCACGATGTACCTAACACCGGTGACGAATGACTCCCAGTCTTGAGGATAGTTTTCCGTCTCCAGTTTGCCCGCCAGCAATTACCGTTGCCGTTTGGACAGATAATCGCCAGCCGTCCGATCAAATTCGCTGATGCGGTTGACCGCTTCCGCCAAACCGGGCGCGCTGGTATCCCCGAGGGTCTCATAGACCTGGCAGAAAAGAGGCAACATGGAAGTCAGAATCCGTTGGGCCCGAGGCAAGGCGCAGCGCCGCCACTTTTTGAAATCGGCCGATTTCATCAGCTTCTTGAATTCCTCAAGCCAGGTTCGAAGCAGCGAGCCGCTCTGGTCGCGTTGCTGTAAATACAGCGGGATGTGGTAGAGAGGTTCCACCCGATTCAGGTCTGGACACCGCATTTGGAGAGGCACTACCAGCCGTTCCACCACCAAATCGCCGAGTGATTTGATCGGTCGTCCCTGATCAAATATCTCTCGATTGGTGATATCCCAGCGATGCCCGTGATCGAACAAAACCCTCAACCAGGGATCTTCCAGAAAAAGCCATTCGGCCAGGCGGTAATTCGGCTGCAAAACGGTCGACCACCAGCCGCTTAGGCTTTTTTCCGCAAAGAGCCAGCGATCGTGATTCCCCTTGAGGATGATTACCATGATCCCGGAATTTTGCAGTCGACGCAGATGCCGCATTACTTCCATAATCACCGGAACCTGCCCCGGGAAAACCCCGTTGAGCGTCAGGAGATCGATAAAATCTCCCAAGATAACCAGGATGCCGGAGCCGTTCTGGCACATATCTTTGACCGCCAACTCGAATTGCTGCAGTCTTTGCAAAAGCGCGCGTAGCACGTAGCGCGGGAAGAATTTATCGAGGTGCACGTCGGAAATGACTCCGAGCAGCACCACGTCTCCCCCGTGCTCGGCCAGTCGCAGAATCAAGCCCTTACCTAATTGTTTCAAAGTACACCTCCTTCGTCCGATTAGGACCGCTTATCCTAGCAAAGATAATTTAAAAATTCAACTCTCTAAACTTCATTTGATCTCCGAAATTTTTTGCAACTTCTTGACTACAATAATTGAGTGCGCCACCAGAGGCAAAACTTCCGCGGCAATCTAATACACCCCCTTTATCCATCTCGCCTTCGCACTTCTTTTTTTCCAATCCAAAAAAATTTCCACGACGTCGAAACGCCAATGGAAGTTTTCATATTCCGGATGCCGCAGGATAAAATCTTCGGCAGTGTAGTACCATTTCCTCAATTTATAGCCATCCACCGCCTCCAGCCCGGCGCTGAATTTCATTTTGGTCCTGGTTTTTACTTCGATAAAAATTATTTCCACGCCCAGAGTAGCGATCAGGTCAATCTCCCCGGCACGACCGGCGTGATAATTTCGAGCGATGATCGCCAGGCCCCGGTCGGCCAAAAAATTTTCTGCCATTCTTTCACCGAGCGTCCCGATAATTTTTCCCATAAAAAAATCCCTCCCTTTGAATTAAACATATCACTATTTTAGCTCAAGATTTTTTCTTGCCTTTTTTCAATCTCTCCACCCCGTCCCGGATCGTGAATCCGACCCGGAAAAACGCCCAAATGGCCGCCCCGACGCCTAAAACCGTCGCGATGCTTCCCCCGTATTTGTCCAGCGGGGCGACGTCCTTATTTTTTTTATTGGAAGGACTCATGCCGGATCCGCCTTTTTGCCGTCTGGAACTGCCGGAGTTTCATATTGGCTTTTCTTGAAAACCAAACCGTAATGATAGTTGCCGGCGGAAAATTCCTGGGCCAATCTCAAGCCGACGGTTTGGGCCACCTTGACGGCCTCTTCCCGGGGCACTCTTTTTTCTAGCGGGGGGCCGAAAGGAATCTTGACTTTTTTCCATTCCACGACCACGATCAGGCCGTCCGGCTTGATGATGCGCCGGGCTTCTTCCAAAATTGACGGGTGCGCGGTGGATTGATTGATAATATGAGCCAAAAAAACGATATCAACCGAGTCAGCGGGAATTTTCGTGCTGCCGCTTATTTCCAGATCCGCCCAGACATATTGGATATTGCGCAAACCCTCGATCTTAGCCTTTCCCTGAATATCTTGTAGAGAGCTTTTTAGGATATCCACCGCATAAACCCGGCCGTGCTCCCCGACCATCTCCGCCGCCGGAATCGTGTAATAGCCCGCGCCGCAACCGAAATCAGCAAAAATCATGCCTTCCGCCAGGCCCACCGCCTGTAAAACCTGCTGGGGATCAACGAATTGTCGTTTTTGCCGCCGCGGATCCAGAACATAGCCGCGCGGTAGGGTTTGGAGCTGCATAATATTAGGGGAATAATTATCTTAATCTGTATCTAGACAATACCACAAAACAGACTGACTGCCAAATACCTACAGATAATTTAGAAATAACAAATCACAAATATCCAATAAAATTCAATTTCAAATGCAGAAATGCCGTTTACGAAATTGGAGCTTCAATTTTATTTGATATTTGTTATTTGTGATTGGATATTATTACACCAGCTCACCATTCTTAATCTTCACCAGCGGTTTATACGTCTTCCGATGCACCGTGCTCACTCCATACTTCTTAATCATCGCCTGATGCACTTTCGTCCCATAGCCTTTATGTAAATCGAATCGGTAATTCGGCCACTGCCGATGCAGATTGCGCAAAAGATTATCGCGCGTCACCTTGGCGATAATTGATGCCGCCGCGATCGACATCACCTGGTAATCGCCTTTGACCACGGCGCGCTGGCGCCAAGGCAAATCGCCGATCCGCACCGCGTCTACTAGCACGAAATCAGGGGCGGCCTTTAGGCCACCCAAAGCTTGCCGCATCGCCACCCGCGTGGCGCGTAATATATTAATTTGATCAATCACGATATTAGACACGACTCCGACGCCCCAATCAACCGCGCTGATTAATTCTCGGTAAAGTTCCGCTCGCTTAATCGCCGTGATTTGTTTTGAATCCGCGATCCCGCGAATCGAAAAATCCGCCGGCAAAACCACCGCCGCCGCCACCACCGGTCCGGCCCAGGCACCGCGCCCAGCCTCATCCACGCCGGCAACAACGCGGTAGCCCAGCTTGGCCAGCTCTCGTTCATGATTGAAATTGGGATAACGCATAAATAATTCAAAATTCAGAACTTGCTTGCGCAAGCAAGTGCAGAATGAAAAATTTCGTTCACAACTACATTCTAGCGCCTTCCAGTCTTTTGACAATCTCTCTAATAAAATCGTATAATAAGCCTAGTTTCTCGAGAAATTAAACTATCGCTAAGTCATTTTGGCGGGGCAGCGCCCCGCCGAAGTCCGCCTCCGGCGGACGAAGGCGGGGTGTGGCCCAGTAGTCTAAGGCACTTGCTTTGGGAGCAAGGGATCGTGGGTGCGAATCCCACCACCCCGACCAGTGATAATTTCTTTGCGGCTATGACTTACAACTGTTCGAGAATCAATAAATTCGACTAATTACCAATATGAAAATCAAGGTTTATACATTAAATGCTTTCGCTAAATCTAGAGACGGTGGTAATCCCGCGGGAGTAGTAGTAGATGCGGATTCATTATCTGAAAAAAATAAACAAGCGATAGCAAAAGAGGTTGGGTTTTCCGAAACAGCTTTTGTTCAGGATTCGAATAAAGGAGATTTTAAAGTCCAATTTTTTACGCCAAATAAAGAAGTGGAATTATGCGGACATGCTACTATTGCAACCTTTTTCCTACTGTTTAAAAAAAGAATAGTCAAAAAAGGTGATTTTTTACAGGAAACAAAGGCGGGAATTTTGAAAGTAAAAATTGCAGAAAAGGGGCTGATATATATGAGCCAAAACCTGCCCAGGTTTTTAAATATAATGGAAAAAGAAGAAATTGCTATGTGCCTGAAAATACCAGTCAAAGATATGATGGATAGTCTGCCGGTCCAAGTAGTTTCAACCGGGGGAGTAGATATCATGATACCAATCAAACACCTTAAAACGGTGCTCGCCCTAAAGCCGGATATGAATCTGGTTTTGGCAACAAGCAGAAAACATAATATTGAAGGCTTCTGTGCCTTTACTACGGAAACAAAATTTAATTCTACGGCGCACTCCCGAAGTTTTGCCCCCGCAGTTGGCATACCCGAAGATCCTGCTTGTGGCGTTCAGGCCGGAGCTCTAAGTTGCTATTTGCACAAATATGGGTTGATTCCTGACGATCAAGTAAATAATTTAGTTTTCGAACAAGGCTACTCAATGAACAAACCCTCTGAGATTATTTCAAGTTTGCGCCTAAAGAACAATGAAATAACGGAGGTTCTAGTCGGGGGACGAGCATTGAATATCAAAGCAAAAGAGTTAGAAATATAAAATGATCCATCATTAATACCCTTCGAGCATGAAATTTCTCAAAAACGACTCATCCCCCTGGCAAGACAAAGGTGATTATAGCAAGAAGGTTTTTTTGACTGCCGCCGATCTCGGCCACCCGGGCGCGCAAATTCAAGAACTGAAAATCAAACCCGGTGCCGTTTGTGCCGATCACTATCACAAAATTCAGACAGAAATTTTCTACTTTACCAAAACAAACGGCTGGTTCGAGGTCAACGGAAAAAAAATAAATCTCGCTCCGGGCGACGTTCTGGTTATCGAGCCCAATGACAGGCACCGCGCCGGCAATGAGAGTGATACCGATTTTGTCTATATCGGTTTCAAATTAAATTATCCCGGCAGCGGAGATTTTTACAATTCCTAAGCCGGCACCGGCAGTAAACGCCATGATATTAATAAAATCAACTACTTGGAACCAAGTTTTCCGAGATTGGGAAAAACGAGAAGGTTCTAATCCCGATTGGATAAAATGCGCCACAAAGATAAAAGGCTGGCCGGATTGGAAATCATGGCGCGGTTTTACCGCCCAGCAAATTGGCGCTTCCGCCCGAGAGTGGCAGATTTTCCGATTTACTGATCCGCTGGCCGAAATCCCGGAAATGTTAGTCGGACCATTCAATAGCTGGCAGGACAAACTATCACCCAAAAATAAAATTCCATTTGCGAAACTCCTGACTATGTCGGATAAATACCAGACTTTTTCCCAAAACAAGCATGTCCTCTCCATCCTCGATTCTCTGCCCTTTGCGACGCAATTTATCGGTCTGCGGCGCAACGATTTAGATAAGATAGTTTGCCTGGAAGGCCACCACCGGGCAGTGGCAGTTACTTTAGCTAAACTACAAAAACAAGATCTAAATTTTAGCCAGACCGAGATCACTATTGCCTTGGCCAATATTCCCGCCGATGAAAGCCGGATATTGTTTGATAAAGTTTTATCCCGCGGCACCTCAAAAAATCCATAATTTTGCATTCTGAATTTTGAATTTACTCTTATGTCACGAAACAAAAAACCTCTCGCGCGAGAGATCATGACCGACCGAGTTCCGGTCGCGTCATTGACCGACAAAATCGGCGCCGTCACGACACAGCTGCAGGAGAATATCGGCCGATTGGAATCCATTACCTATATTTACGTGGTTGACGCCCGGCAACGATTAGTCAACGTCCTCTCGATCAAAGATCTTTACCGCCATCCGGCGGAAAAGCCGCTATCGGAAATCCTGCCGAAACGCCCTCTGTTTTCGGTCAAACCGGACGATTCCCAAGAAGCGGTTGCCTTCCTGGCGGTGCGCAACAAACTTCATCACCTACCGGTAGTAGATTCAAATAATCGATTACTCGGCGCTATTCTGCCGGACGCCTTGCTAACCACCCTGGAACGGGAAGGCCGCGAAGATATGCTACGTCTGGCCGGTGTGCATCCCGTCCAGGCTACTTACGACGACATTTTCAAAATTTCCGTCGGCCGCTCGCTGTGGCACCGTTTGCCTTGGCTTTTGCTCGGCCTCATCGGCGGCATCCTGGCCGCGGAGCTTATCGCCGGTTTTACCGTCACTCTGGAAGAAAATCTGATCCTGGCGGCCTTCATCCCGCTGATCGTCTATATGAGCGACGCCGTCGGCACCCAAATGGAAGTTTTCGCCGTGCGCGATTTTGCCGTCCACCAGAAACTAAATTACGCCAAATATTTCTGGCGCCAGTATTCCATCGTCTTGCTGATTGCTCTCCTGATCAGCGCCGCCCTGTTTGCGGTCAGCCTGATCCTCTATCAGGATCTAATAGTCACGACCGTTTTGGCCCTGGCCCTGTTCATCGCGATCAATGCCTCGGTCCTAACCGGGCTCCTTATTCCCTTTATTTTCCGAAAGATGGAACTTGATCCCGCCAATGCCAGCGGGCCGATCGCCACGATCCTGCAAGACGTGATCAGTATCACTATTTATTTTACGATTGCCACTTGGCTGTTACGGTAAAAAATTATCACTTAAACAATTATCATGTCAGTAGAAACATGGGCTCCCGACGAATATCTTAAAGAGTTTTCCGGCAAACAATGGCTGGAGTCAGTAAATTTTTTTGAAAGCGATTTTGTCAATGCCCGTGACATAATGCTTGAAATCCAGCAAAGAATAAAGCGAGAATCACTGCTAGGCGAAGGAGGTATTGCAAAGGTGTTTGATCTGGGTAATGGTTACTGTTTGAAACTTATGCCCAATCGTGAAAACAGCCCACAGCGCGATCTATATAAACTAGGCAATACGACGCAACAGGAAGCAAAATTTCTGCGCGAACTAAATGACTTTGAATACCAAGGTGTCCGAACTCCAAAAGTTACTGCTTACTATGTCGGCCGCAAAGGAACTGCGATTATCATGGAAACCATGGATGCCACAAACTTACAACAGGCACTCAATGGCAAAGAAAAATTTCCGGAAAATTTTAACTACGAAGATTTTTATGGCCGCCTTTCTGAATATGTCGATCAGCTTCATACCAAGAAAGGTATTGCCCACGGAGATTTGTTTGCTCGTAATGTAATGATCGATCGCCAGACGGGAAGGCCGGTTGTCATTGACTTCGGACGCGCTCGACATATTGATCCCAAAAATGTTGACCGAGATCCTAGTGCCCAAGAAGATCTTAAGCTTCTTGAAAGTGATATTTATGAAAAACTAGAAAAACATTTTAGCTGAATCTGGCCTTGACAAATTATTTATATTATGATATATATTAACAACCTCGTTTTACCTGAAAGGAGAAACCTATGTTGACCTATACGGAAAATGTCCTTGAGCTGGCCCAGAGAAAGGTCCGCGAAATGATCGAAATCCAGGCGGAAATCGGTCAAATCGAGGTCGGCAAAGGCATCATCTACGTGGCCACCAAGAAAGAATTGCTGAAGGATCCTTCTTCCTTCAAGGCTGAAAACCGCATTTTTTTTATCAGCCACTGGAAATGGTAGCCTTTCTATCACAGGTCCAAACATCCGTGCGGACCTGTTTTTTTTAAGCAAAATTAATATTGGCAAGTAACTTAAAACTTGATACGATCATCAAAATATATCAGTTGCTATAATTTGTTAAATGTCTTAGATATTTAGGAGGCAACTTCAATAAAGGAGGTGTTAACGTATGCAACGAGTTCTAATTTCCGCTCGTGAGTATGCTCCCAAAGTGATTTCCGATCCGGAAAAGCCGGAGTGGGCCCGAGTCGCCCTGTTGGAAAACCACATCTACCTGAGATCGGAAGAGCACACGTCTGAAC